>JAACVI010000029.1 GCA_009992505.1 Myxococcales bacterium | reverse complement strand
TCCGCGAGCAGGTCGCGCACGGAGTCCTCGACGCTGCTGTAGGGCGCCGGCAGGTTGTCGGTGTAGTAGGCCGTGATCTCCATGCGGTCGTCGAGGCTCGCGGCCACGCGCTTGGAGCCGTCCGACAGGGACCACAGGCCCGACTCGGTCAGATCGGCCTTCCCGAGGTCGAAGTGGTAGCCGACCACGTTGAGCATGATCGCGATGCCGGCGAGGAGCCCCAGGAAGAGCAGAGACTCGCCCGCGAGGCGCGCGCGGTGGTTCGGAGCTTTGCCGGATTCGGCAGCTTCGGTTTCGGTGGCAGCCATGGTTCAGCTCCAGCGTCGGGATTCGAGGGAACGGAAGGCCACCGCGAGCCCGATGGCCGTGATGGAGAGGAAGTAGATGACGTCGCGCACGGCGATCACGCCGCGCTGCATGCGCTCGAAGTGGAAGTCGAAGGAGAGCCACTGGAAGATCGAGGCGAACTCCGTCGGCAACAGCTGCAACATCGGACCGATCAACCAGAGGGTGAAGTTGATGGCGAGGCCCACGAAGAAGGCGACGAGCTGGTTCTCGGTGAAGCTCGAGGCCATCAAGCCCGTGGCGAGCATGGCCGCGCCCCACAGGAAGAGGCCGATGTAGCCGCTGAAGACCGTGCCCCAGTCGAGGTGACCCAGGCTGCTCACGCTGAGCGGGTAGGGGATCGTCAGCAGCAGCGTCACGAGATAGAGGCCGAGCACGCCGAAGTACTTGCCCAGGATCACCTCGGAGTCCTTCACCGGCATCGTGATCAACAGCTCGATCGTCCCGGTGCGCTTCTCCTCCGCGAGCAGGCCCATGCTGACGGCCGGCGTGGCGAAGACGAGGATCAGCGAGAGCCAGCGGAACATCTCCCGCACGCTGGACTTGCCGTAGAGGAAGAAGGTCTTCCAGAAGAGGATGCCGAGGGCCAGCATCACGATCGAGATCACGATGTAGGCCGCGGCGCCGTTGAAGTAGCTGCGGAACTGGCGTCCCGCGATGGTCGTGGTGTTGGACATGGTCTTTCCTAGGCCGCGCTCTCGTCGTCGCCCTGGTCGGCGCCGCCGGGTTCTTCGTCGTCGGTGTCCGTTGCGGACGAGTTCTTCGCTTCCGCGTCGGCGGCCTTCTTCGCCTGCTCGTCGCTTGCGGCCTTCTTGTCGTCGGCGGCCTTCTTGTCGCCTGCGGTCTTCTTCTTGTCGGCGGCCTTCTTCTTCGCGACCTTGGCCTCGACCTTCGGTGCGTCGCCCGTCGTGAGGTCGCGGAAGACGTCCTCGAGGTTTTCGCCGCGGCGCTCGAGGCCCACCAACACCAGGTCGGCGGCCACGGCCGCGCGGAAGATGGCGGCGCGCAGATCGTCCGAACCGCGACCGGTGACCAGGAAGCGCACTTCGCCGCTGGTTTGGTCCAGCTTCTTGACCTCGGCCACGCCGGGCAGGGCGCCCAGGGTGTCCCGGGCCTTCTTGCCGGCTTCGCCCTCGGCCAGGAAGCTGGCCTCGAAGGCCGGCTTGCCCGCGCGTTCACGCAGCTCGTCGGGGGTGTCGTCCGCGACCAGCCTGCCCGACGCGATGATCAACACGCGGCTGCAGGTGGTCTGCACCTCGGCCAGGTTGTGCGTCGAGAGGATGACCGTGCGCTCCTTGCCCAGGTGGGTGATGAGCTGGCGCATCTCCGCGGCCTGGTTCGGGTCGAGGCCGCTGAGGGGCTCGTCCAGGATCAGCAGAGGCGGCTCGTGGATCAGCGCCTGGGCGATGCCCACGCGCTGCCGATAGCCCTTGGAGAGCGCGCGGATCTCTTGCTGGAATACGGACCCGAGCGCGGCCTGATCCACCACCGCCTCGATGCGCTTGCTGATGTCGCCGCCCCGGAATCCGCGCATACGAGCGACGAAATCGAGGTACTCGGAGACCATCATCTCGGTGTAGAGGGGCGTGCTCTCCGGCAGGTAGCCGATGGCCTGGCGTACGCCGATCGAGTCTTCGAAGACGTCGATGCCGTTGACCCGCGCCGTCCCCTCCGTGGGCGCGATGAAGCACGTCAGGATCTTCATCGTGGTCGTCTTGCCTGCGCCATTGGGCCCCAGGAAGCCGAGCACTTCGCCTCGCTTCACTTCGAAGCTGACGTCGTCGAGAGCCTTCACGGCGCCGTAGCGCTTCGTGAGGTTCAGGGCTTCGATCATCAGATCACTCATGTCCACTCTTCTCCCGCGCCCTACAAACAAGGCGGCGCATGGTAACTGCGTGCCGGTCGCAGTCAAGCCAGGCTGGCTTCGCGTGCCCACAACACGTCTCCGGCATATCTATTCCAGACAAGATCGAGGTCGCCCGGAACTATCCCAGGGTTTCGCCCAGGGAGCGGCCGCAGGACGCGTTCTAGCTCCCTTTTCGCGCCGGCACGCGATCTGATCTACATTGGCCGTGCCCTGTGTCTGGGCGGAATGGCATTCTCGTTCGCATGACTACTTCGCGCATGAGCGGCGGTTTCGCAGCCCTGCTCCTCCTCCTCGCGCTCGGCTGTGGCCGCAGCAGCCTCGATACCTTCGAGGACGGCGGCCCGTCGCGGCGGGATTCCATGGTCGACACGGCCATCGACTCACCCATCGGGTGCACCGCGGATGGGGACTGCGACGACGGCTTCTTCTGCAACGGGGACGAGACCTGCTTGGCCGGGACCTGCACCGCGGGCGAGCCCGTCTTCTGCGACGACGGCGTCTCCTGCACCGTGGATCGCTGCGTCGAGTCGAGTCGTGGCTGCGAATCGACGATTGATCCGGCCCTCTGCCCGCCGGGCTCGATGTGTGTGATTCCTACCGGGTGCGAGCCCGTCGGCTGCACCACGGATGCGGAGTGCGACGACGGATTCATCTGTGACGGCGTGGAGGTCTGCGTCGACGGCGTGTGCCAGCCTGGCCCGCGTCCGCGCTGCGACGACGGCATCGGCTGTACGGAAGACGCGTGCAACGAAGCCGCCGGCGGCTGCATCAGCACCCCGCGCGACGCCCTGTGTGACGACGGCCTCTACTGTGATGGCTCGGAGAGCTGCGATCCCGGGCGCGGCTGCTTGCCGGGCATGGCGCCGAACTGCAGCGATGGCGTCGCCTGCACCCTCGACAGCTGTGACGAGGCCACGCACGCCTGCGCCCATCGCGGGCGCGACCGTGACGGCGACGGCTTCGCCGACGACGCCTGCGGCGGGGATGACTGCAACGACCGCAACCGGGCCGTGAACCCCGGCGCCCGCGAGCGCTGCACGGGACTCGTCGACGAGGACTGCGATGGTCGCGTCGACTGCGACGACAGCGACTGCGCCGCCGATCCATCGTGTCGGGTCTGCCTGCCCTCGGAGGCCAACTGCTTCGACGGCCGGGACGAGGACTGCGACGGCGCGCTGGACTGCGACGACTCGGACTGCCGCAGCAACCCGCGCTGCTGCATCGCGCGGCCCGAGGCGTGCACTAACACGGTGGATGACGACTGCGACGGGCTGAGCGATTGCTCCGACTCCGACTGCGCCGCCAACCCGGCCTGCGCGGTCTGCACGCCTGAGATCTGCACCGGCGGCGCGGACGAGGACTGCGACGGTCGCGTCGACTGTGACGACCCGGATTGCATGGGCACGCCCACCTGCCCGATCTGTGTGCCCTCTCCCGAGCGCTGCCGCGGTGGAGCCGACGAGGACTGCGACGGTCGCGTCGACTGCGACGACCCGGACTGTAGGGGCGACCCCGTCTGCGCCACCTGCACCCCCGAGGTCTGCGTGGCAGGCGCGGATGAAGACTGTGATGGCCGCGTCGACTGCGACGATCCGGACTGCGCCATGGATCCCGCCTGCCTGATCTGCGTTCCCGAGGTCTGCACCGACGGTGCGGACAACGACTGTGACGGCGCCGCGGACTGCTCCGACCCCGACTGCGCCGGGGACCCGAGCTGCACCGTGTGCACGCCCGAGCTGTGCAACAACGGGCGCGACGAAGACTGCGACGGGCTCGTCGACTGCGCCGATCCCGACTGCGCGGGCTCCTCCAGCTGCGGCTGCGTGGCAGCGGAGGTCTGCCGCGACGGCATCGACAACGACTGCGACGGTCTGCTCGACTGCGCCGATCCCGACTGCGCGGGCACCCGCATCTGCGCCTTCTGCGCGCCGCGCGAGATCTGCACGGACGCCATCGACGACGACTGCGATGGCCTCGCGGACTGCGCGGATCCCGACTGCGCTAGCGATCCGACGTGTGGACCGGGCTGTGTGGCCGAGGCTTGCCGCAACGGACGCGACGACGACTGCGACGGCATCGTCGACTGCGCCGACCCGGACTGCATGGGCACACCGCTGTGCAGCGTGTGCTTCCCCGAGCAGTGCAATATCCCGGTCGACGAGGACTGCGATGGCCTGACCGATTGCGACGATCCCGACTGCTTGGGCGATCCGACCTGCACCGTCTGTGATCCCTTCGAGACGCGCTGCGCGGACGGGCGAGACGACGACTGCGATGGACGCGTGGACTGTGACGACCCGGACTGCACGGGCAATGCGTCTTGCTGCTTGGCCGTGCCCGAGACCTGCACCGGCGGGCTCGACGAGGACTGCGACGGACTCATCGACTGCGCCGATCCGGACTGTGCACGCGACGCGGCCTGCATCGTGTGCTCGCCCGAGGTCTGCGGCAACGGACGCGACGACGACTGCGACGGACTCGTCGACTGCGCGGATCCGGACTGTGCGCGCGCGGCCGTGTGCTGCGTGCCGACCGCCGAGCAATGCCGCAACGGCGCGGACGACGACTGCGACGGGCGCGTGGACTGCTCCGACTCGGACTGCACGGGCAACCCCATCTGCATGGTCTGCCTGCCGCGCGAGGTCTTCTGCGGCAACGGCGTCGACGACGACTGCAACGGTCGCACCGACTGCGACGACTTCGCCTGCGTCTTCGATCCGGCCTGCACGGGCGCATGCATTCCGGAGACGGGCGGGCTGCGCTGTCGCAACGCGACCGACGACGACTGCGACGGACTCGTCGACTGTGCGGACCCGGACTGCGCGACCGATCCCGTGTGCGGCGCCTGCTTGCCGCGCGAGATCTGCAACGTCCCCATCGACGAGGACTGCGATGGGCTGTTGGACTGCGCGGATCCCGATTGCTTCGGTGATCCCGGGTGTGCGCCCGTCTGCTTGCCGACGGAGGCGAGCTGCGTGAACGTCGCGGACGACGATTGCAATGGCCTGACCGACTGCGCCGACCCCGCGTGCGCGGGCGATCCGGCTTGCTTCTTCATGGACGCGGGGCTGCCCGACGCGGGCTCGGACGCCGGCACGGACGGCAGCGTGTGCAGTGCGCGCGAGAAGGCTGTGGCCATGTGCACGGACGGCCGCGACAACGACTGCGACGGTCCCGTGGACTGCGCCGATCCCGACTGCTCGCCCTTCGGACCCAGCGGCGAGTGTTGCGACGGCATCGACAACGACGGGGACGGGCAGACCGACCTCTTCACCTGTCGCTGTGACACGAACGTCGATTGCCTCGGCGTCGGCAGCCTCGAGCAGGTCTGCTGGACTCGAACCTTCAGCGTGTGCGCTCCTCGCTGTGACTTCCTCGGCGGCCAGTCGTTCTGCGACATGGTGCAGCCCGGCCTACGCTGCGTGACGAGCGGACGCCTCGCCGGTCAATGCGTCCCCGC
>JAACVI010000553.1 GCA_009992505.1 Myxococcales bacterium | reverse complement strand
GAATTCGATCGGCAGCTATGCGTGTACGTGCAGCGCTGGCTACTCCGCGCCCGCGTCGAATGGACCCTGTGCGGATGTCGACGAGTGCGCCGTGGCGGCCACCTGCGGCGCAGGGCGTGCGAGCTGTGTAAACAGCGCGGGCAGCTACGCGTGTACGTGCAGCGCCGGCTACTCCGCGCCCGCGGCCGGCGGCACGTGCACGGACGTCGACGAGTGCGCCCTCGGCACGGATGACTGTGACGGCGATCCGCCGGCAGCCTGCACCAACGCGCCCGGCGGCTTCAGCTGCGCGTGCCCTGACGGCTTCACCAGCCCCGCGGGGGACGCGCGCGGCGTGGGCGGCTGCCTGCTCTCGGATGCGTCGCTCTCCTCGCTCGTGCCCTCCGCGGGCGCGCTCAGCCCCGCGTTCGCCCCTGGCACGACGGCGTACACCCTGACGCTCCCGCCTGGCGCGACGAGCGTCACGCTCACGCCCTCGGTCGCCTACCCGACCCACGCCACCCTTACGGTGGACGGTGCGGCTCTGGCCTCGGGCGCCGCCTCGGCGCCCCTCACGCTCGGCTTCGCGCCGCGGCCCGTCGCGGTGATGGTCACCACCGAGAGCGGCGCGACGCGAACGTACACGGTCGTCGTCCGTCGCGGCTCCACCTACCTCAAGGCCTCCAACACGGGCGCGAACGACTTGTTCGGCCAGGTCGTCGCGCTCTCGGCCGACGGCTCGACCCTCGCCGTCGGCGCCATCCTCGAGGCCTCGAACGCCATGGGCGCCGGCGGCGACCAGGCGGACAACAGCGCAGCCGACGCCGGCGCCGTCTACGTCTTCACGCGCGCGGGCAGCATGTGGTCGCAGCAGGCCTACCTCAAGGCCTCCAACACGGGCGTGCGCGACTGGTTCGGCTCTGCCGTCGCGCTCTCGGCCGACGGCTCGACCCTCGCCGTCGGCGCGGCGGGCGAGGACTCGAACGCCATGGGCGCCGGCGGCGACCAGGCGGACAACAGCGCGACCGAAGCCGGCGCCGTCTACGTCTTCACGCGCGCGGGCAGCATGTGGTCGCAGCAGGCCTACCTCAAGGCCTCCAACACGGGCGCGGGCGA
>JAACVI010000028.1 GCA_009992505.1 Myxococcales bacterium | reverse complement strand
CGGTCCCAGCAGCCACAGGCCGATCTCGCGGATCACGCGCAGGGTCGGCAGCGAGAAGTCGTCCGGCAGGTGCTGGGAGGCCGTGAGGCGCAGCACGATGGGCACGCTGACCAGGCTGATCAGAGTGGTCAGGGTGGTGACCGCGAGGGAGAGCGGGACGCTGCCTTTGCCGATGAAGGTCAGCAGGTTGCTGGCGGCGCCTCCGGGCACGGCGGCGACCAGGAAGAGGCCCACGGCCCAGCCCGGCGGGATGCCCAGGAGCCAGACGAAGGCGACCGCGATCAGGGGCACGGCCACCATCTGGAGCAGGAGCCCCAGCGCCACGCCGTGGGGTCGGCGGGCGAGCTCGACGAAGTCCCGGACGCCGAGCGTGGCGCCCATGCCCAGCATGGTGAAGAAGAGCTGCGCCGGGACGAGCCAGGTCTCGGCGAAGTGTTGGAAGCCATGCACGGGCGCGGAGTATGGCACGCCGAGCTCGCCTCGCGTCCTTTCCCAAGCGACGGCGCGCAATCGTACCCGTCGTCGCTCTTGTCGTTCGCATCGGCTTGGGGCATGCATGGGGCATGGGCCTGATGCAGCTCAGCTTCGGTTTCGATCGCGAACGCCAGCCTTCGGCCCCACGCGAACCCGCGCCGCCGCATGTCTCTCCGCCGCACGTCGCCGTGGTCGCGCCCGAGCTCGTCGTCGCTTCCTCGATGGCCGTGCCTGCGGTGCCCCGGGCCGAACCGAAGCAGACCTCGAGGCCGGGCCGGCTCGAGCAGCGCGCCCGGGCGCTACGCCAGAGGCTCGATGCGCTGGCCACCCGACCTCTGGCGCTCACGGTCACCGACAATCGTCGCTGCATGGTGGCGGCGAAGACCCGCGGGCGCGTGCTCGCGCTGCGGCTCCATCACATGTTCCTCGAGGCCGACGCCCAGACCCTGAGTGACGTCTTGGCCTGGGTCCAGCATCACGAACCCAACGCGGGCATCCGCCTCGACGCCTTCGTGACCGCGCACCGACACCTGATCCGTGTGCTCCCGGTCGAGCGCCCGGTGAGACTCACGCCTCGTGGCCGCGTCCACGATCTGCGCGCCATCCTCGCGGACGTCGCCTGCCGCTACCTCGAGCCGCCCGCGCTGGAAGGGCTCGACGTGCGCATCACCTGGGGCAAGCGCGTGACCCGGCGACGCCGGCACAGCATTCAGCTCGGCTCCTACGTGCGCGAGGACCGGCTGATCCGCGTGCATCGCGCGCTGGACGCCGAGTGGGTGCCGACCTACTTCGTCGAGGCGGTCGTCTATCACGAGCTCCTGCACCACGAGATCCCGGTCGAGTGCGTGAATGGCCGGCGCCGCGTGCACACGCCGGAGTTTCGCGCGCGCGAGGCGCTCTTCGAGCGACACCACGAGGCGAACGCCTTCGAGCGGGATCACCTCGGTCAGCTCCTGCGCAGCTGAGCCGTTCGCGCCCCTCGGGAAGGGTCGCCGACACGACGCCGGGGCCTGCGGAACGATTGCCGGTCCCGCGCCCCTTCATGATATGAACGGCTCATGACTGACTCGGATGGGAACTCCAAGGGCAACGGCATGATCTGGGTCGCGGCCGGTTGTGGCGGGCTGCTCTTGCTGCTGCTCTGCGTCGCCACGGGCTTCGGCGTCTTCACCATCATGGATAAGCGCGCCTCCATGGGTGGCTCGGCTCCCATGCCCATGCAGAGTTCCGATCCATCGACCGGACCGATGATGCCCTCTCCGGGCGGATCTCCAGGCGCCACCGCCTCGGTCGAGGTGACCGCCACCGTGACCTCGTCCACCGGCTCCCGCCCTGCGCCCGAGGGCGCCGTGTGTAGCTTCCGCGTGGAGCACCTTCCGCGCAGCAGCGGCTCCGGCTACTGGTGCCGCACCCAGGCCGTGTGCGGTGGGCAGCTGCTCTTCGGCGGACCGACCGCGGGCTACTTCAACTGCCACATGACCCAGGACAGCTCCGGCACGCAGATCGTCGGCGGGGATCCGGACACGACCCACGCGGACAACGACGGCTCCTTCGCCATCGACACCAACGCCGGCACAGTGGTCATCCGTGACGACTCGACGAGCGCGAACGGCGAGTACTCCCTGGTCGCCCACATCAGCAGCGTCCAATGATGCGCGCGGCGCGCTAGCCTTGGCACGTCGCCGCTCACTCTCGCTGCCCATCATCCTGGGCTCCACGGCCGTGCCCCTGGCCGCCGCGCTCCTGGTCGGCTGGACCCTGCTCTTGGCCAAGACCATCGCCGAGAGCGACGACGTCGTCGGTGCGGTCTGGCTGCTCGTGCTCGGCGCCATCTCCTTCGCCGTCATTCTGGCGTCCCTCGGCCTGCTCACCGCCTTTCTGGTGCGTGAGATCCTCGAGGTGAGGCGACAGGACGGCTTCATCGACTCCGTCACGCACGAGCTCAAGAGCCCGCTGGCTTCCCTGAAGCTCTGCCTCGAGACGCTGGAGCGCGAGGGCGTCGAGCCCGCCCAGCGCGACGATCTGCACCACATGATGCGTGAGGACGTGGAGCGCTTGAACGCCTTCATCGACGACGTGCTCGAGACCAGCCGAGCCACCGCCAAGCATGGCTCGCGCGGCATGCACGTCGAGCCGCTGGACGTGCGCGACCTGCTGACGGAGTGCGCGGCGAACCTCGAGCGCCGGCACGCGCGGTTCACGGGACAGATCGAGGTCGAGGTGGAGTCGGGGCTGCGCATCGCCACGGATCGTGCGGCGCTCGAGGTGGTGCTGAAGAACCTGCTCGACAACGCCGCCAAGTACTCCGAGGGCGACCTGCACATCGTCATGCGGGCGGCGCCGGCGGCCGGCTCGTCCCTCGTGATCGAGGTGGTGGATCGCGGCATCGGCATCCCGGAGAAGGAGCGCAAGCGCGTCTTCCAGCGCTTCTATCGCGAGAATCGTGAGGACGTGCGTCGGCGCCAGGGCACGGGCCTCGGGCTCTTCGTGGCCTCGTCGCTGGTCAAGCATCTCGGCGGCAAGGTCGAGGCTCGGGCCGGAGACAACGGCGTCGGTACGATCATGCGCGTCACGCTGCCTCGCCAGGTCGACTGACAGGCTCACTCGACGCGCTCCTTTCTGGTACACCGTGGCCGTGAGTCAGGATCGTGAACGGCTGCTCGTGGTCGAGGACGAGGCGCACCTCGCCGCAGGTCTCAAGCTGAACCTCGAGCTCGAGGGCTATCGCGTGGACGTCGCGCCCAGCGCGCGCGAGGCCGGGCAGCGCCTGCTCTCCTCGGAGGGCTACGACGCCCTGGTGCTGGACGTCATGTTGCCCGACATGAACGGCTTCGATCTGTGCAAGCGCCTGCGCGACTCCGGGAATTTCGTGCCCGTGCTGATGCTGACGGCTCGAGCGAGCGCGGACGATCGGGTGCGCGGCCTCGAGGCGGGCGCCGACGACTATCTGGTGAAGCCCTTCGAGCTGACCGAACTGCTGGCGCGCGTGCGCTCGATGCTGCGCCGCCGCAACTGGGAGCGCGATGGTGGTGGTCGACGGCAGGCGCTCCTGGAATTCGATCATGTGCGCGCGGACTTCGACACCCACGAGGTGACGGTGCACGGCGAGGCCGTGAAGCTGACGCAGCTCGAGCTCGATCTGCTGCGCTACTTCGCGGAGAACCCCGGCCGCGTGCTCAGCCGCAAGGAGCTGCTCGAGAAGGTGTGGAAGCTGCGCAACTACGGCGAGGCGCGCACCGTCGACAACTTCATCTCGCGCCTGCGCCGGGTGCTGGAGAAGAACCCCAAGAGCCCACGCTATCTGCTGTCCGTGCGTGGCGCGGGCTACCGCTTCCTGCCTGACGGTTGATCGCGCGGCGTCGGCGGCCTCAAGCGGCGGGTCGCGGCGCTCGTGATGCGATGGTGACAATTCACCCCCAGGCATGACCGAAGCATGACGGCACCGGGGCCACTCCCTGGCTACCTTCTCTGCATGCCCAACGCCGCCCCTGCGCCCGTGGTGGACGCGCTCTCGAAGCCGACGCATCGGCCCTCGCACGGAGTCGCGACTGCCTTCTTCCTCTCCCACCTGGCGCCCTTGGGTGCGATCTGGGCGGGCGTGCGCTGGCAAGTCGTCCTCACCTGCGTCGTGCTCTACGTCGTGCGCATGTGGGCCATCACCGCCGGCTATCACCGTTACTTTGCCCATCGCAGCTACAAGACGAGCCGCGTCTTCGCCTTCATCCTTGCCTTCGTGGCGCAGTCGAGCGCGCAGAAGGGCGCCCTGTGGTGGGCGGCGCATCATCGCGTGCACCACAAGCTCTCGGACCAGCCGGGCGACGTGCACTCCCCGGTGCAGAACAGTTTCTGGTACGCCCACGTGGGCTGGCTCTTCGCCGACACGGAGGAGACGCGCTGGGACAAGATCCCCGACCTCGCGAAGTATCCCGAGCTGGTCTGGCTGAACCGCTACTTCCTCGTGCCGCCCATCGTGCTCGCCGTGGTCGTGACCGCGCTCTTCGGTTGGTCCGGGCTCTTCATCGGCTTCTTCCTCAGTACCGTGCTGACCTGGCACGGCACCTTCCTGGTCAACTCGCTGACCCATGTCTGGGGCCGTCAACGCTTCGACTCCGGCGATCAGAGCCGCAACAACGCACTTACCGCGCTGATCACCCTGGGTGAGGGCTGGCACAACAACCACCACCACTACCAGTCGTCCGCGCGCAACGGCTTCTACTGGTGGGAGGTCGACATCACTTACTACGTGCTGAAGCTGCTCTCCTTCTTTGGCGTCGTCTGGGATCTGCGCCCCGTGCCCGCGCGTGTGCTGGCCGAAGGTCGTCGCCTCGACGCCGCGCGCCGTGCGGCTCTCGTGGCCGAGTCCGCGACCTCGTCGCTGGGCGCTCCCGTCCTCAACGCCTAGCGTCCCGCAGATGGACGCGCGCCCCACATGAAGGCGCGCTTCTTCTGCTATACCGGCCCGCATGTCAGGTGGCGGCGCGTCAGGCAGCGGTTGGGTGAAGTCCCTCGTCCTCGGTCTCGTTCTCGTCGGCGTGGCCCAGGGGCTGCATCACTTCGGCGTCGGCTCGGTCTAGCTCTTCGCTTCGCTCCTGGCCATCGGGGGTCTGCTCGTCGTCTTCGGTTCGTGCGAGGCGATGATCGTATCCGTCGAGGGCATCGGCGAGCGTGCGGGCTGGAATGGCTTCGTGGCCGGCACCATGGCGGGGCTCGCGAGCAACCTGCCCGAGGTCGTGATGTTGGGTTTCGTGCTGGCCGCGGCGCCTCGCGTCGGCTTCATCGTGGAGGTGATCACGCTCCACGTCGGCGCGCTCGCCTTCGGCATCTACAGCGCGCTCCTGCCCCACGACAAACGCGGCTTCGCGCGCCTGCCCGAGCCGCTGGTGCAGCTCAGCACCGATCTCTACGCCACCGCCGCGGGCATCTTCTTGGCCACCGGTCTGGTCATGCTCTGCATGCGCGCCTTCGAGGCGGGTGAGCACGGCGGCTCCGGGCTGAGCACCACGGATCTCTACGTGCTCGCGGGCGTGCTGCTGGCCATCGAGGCCGTGGCCATGGTGCGCTTGGTGCAGCGCTTCAGCGGTGCCAGCGGAGAGCGGCCCGCCGACGGAGACCTCGAGCAGGAGGACGGCTATCGACCGCCCAAGGTGGTTCGGGAGCATCGAGAGCCGCCCGCCCTGAGTCGCATCGTGGGCTTCGGGCTGCTGGGGGTCTTCACCTCCGTCGTGGGTGGCCACGCCGTGGGCGACTTCGCGGACATCCTGGTCCATGGCGTCGAGGCGGCGGGCTATCCCGAGATGGTCGGCCCCATCCTGCTCAGCGTCTTCTCGTGCACCGGCGGCTACGTGATGATCGCGACGGCCCGAGATCTTGATCCTGTGGAAGGCGGTTCAGGACGACGGGAAGCTGAACTGGGTCGAGACGGTGGGCATGTGCGGCATCTTCGGCCTGACGCTCAACTTCCTCGCCATGCACGGCTGAGTCGGGCGCTTCCTCCCATCGATGATCGCGGCGGGTCGGCGCCGTCTTCGGTCGGGCCTCACGTCTCTTGGGGCTCGCCCGCTTCTTCCGGCGTCGTCAGTTCGCCAACTTCTTCCGCCGCCGTCAGTTCGCTCGCGTCTTCGTTCGCGGCGCGCGCGCGTCTGGCGGCCCGACGTCGATTGCGCTCCTTGTTGCGCTCCGCCAGCCTCAGGTCGTCGAGGTAGAGCTGCTCCACGCGGCTCAGGGCCCACTCGGTTTTGCGCAGGAACTTCAGGCTCGACTTCACGCTCGGGTCCTGCTGGAAGCAGCGGATCTTGATGCGCTCGCTCAGCTCGGGCCACCCGTGATGCGCGACCAGCTGCTCGAGCATGGCCTCGAGGGTGACGCCGTGCAGGGGGTTGTTGGGTTGCTCGTCGGTCATCGTGGGCGCGCTCCTGGGGGCTCAGCTGCCGAAGCGTTCGACCAGGAGACGCACGCGCTCGGCGAAGGCGGCCTCGTGATGTTCGTGAAAGGCCTCCCAGGTCGAGAGCGTGCGCGTGTCTCGGACGCGGTCGAGGAAGAGCACGCCATCGAGGTGGTCGCATTCGTGCTGGTAGGTGCCGGCGCTGACGCCCCACACTTCGCGCTCGATGCGCTCTCCTTCGGGCGTGAACGCCTCGACGCGCACCCCGACGTGACGTGCGACGACGCCACGCAGTCCCGGCACGGAGAGGCAGCCTTCGAAATTGTCGAAGGTCTCGTCACCCAAGGGGGTGAGAACGGGGTTGACCAGGAGGGTCAGCGGGATGTTCGGCTTGTAGGGGTAGCGCGGGTTGTCCTTCACCTCGATGGCGCAGACGCGACGCGGGACGCCTATCTGCGGCGCCGCGATGCCCGCGCCACGCGCGGCGCGCATCGTGTCCAGCAGGTCATCGGCCAGCGCCACGAGCGCGGCGGAACCCAGGTCCCGCTCCGCCACCTCACAGGCGCGCTCCCGCAGGCTCGGCACCCCGACGACCACGATGTCTCGTACGCTCATGGCCACAGCGTAGCCTCCCGGCGAGGCCCACGGCGAGCGAGCTCTCAGAGGTTGGCGTGCAGCCCCGCGAAGGCGAGGTCCAGGCGCTCGGCGTCGGCGCCGTAGCCGAGGAGCAGCGATCGGGTGCCATTCTCCGCCACTTGGCTCGGGCTGAGCGGCAGCGCCTCGAAGCGCGCGAGCTTGTACAAGGTGAGCGTGCCGTGGAGCTGCGCGAAGAACGCGACAGCACGCATGGGCGCCGCGCCCGGCCTCAACGCACCCCCCGCCTCGGCCTCGGCGAACAGGCCCGCCAGCCGCGCGAAGAGCGCCGTGGCCGCCTGCACCAGCGCCGGTGGCGTGACCCCATCCGGCACCAAGGGCTTCGGATCGCCCAGCATCAGG
>JAACVI010000552.1 GCA_009992505.1 Myxococcales bacterium | reverse complement strand
GGTCTCCGCCGCCGGGGGGATCATGCTCATGGGCTGATCGCCGACCACGAGCATGTGCTTCATGTCGGCCAGCGGCACGCGTCCGTCGTCAATCAAGAAGCGCAGGAAGGTGTCGATCGCGGGGAAGGATTGAGGCTGGGCGCCGAGGTCGATCATGGCGCGCAGCACGGTCGCGGGCCCAAGCGCCACGCCATCGTGGTCCTCGTCGGGCAGTCCGCCCGCGCCATCGGCCAGATCCCAGAGCACCTCGGCCACGCCCTCCTCCGAACCGGGACCGCGCGGACCCATGCCGCGGCGCTCGAAGTTGTCGTCCACGCGCGTGCTGCCGTTCGGCTCGAGCCCGAGGGTGTCGCGGTAGAAGGGCTGGCCGAGCACGGCGACGCCGAAGAAGCTGGCCCTTCCCTCTTCCCAGGCGAGCCCGCTCTCGATCAGCGCGCCCCCGCCGTGGTCGCCGCCCGAGGAGGAGTCCGTCGTCAATCTGTCCATCACGAAGTGTCCGAACTCGTGCAGCACGATGGCTTCGTCGTTCTCGTCCGTGTCGCTGGTGCGCCACGCGTCGGGGTTGCCACCGAGGAGCTCGATGCCGAAGCGCCCCGAGCCCTCCAGGGTCTCGCCGTGGTAGTAGCTCCAGTCGTGCGTGATGCCCCGGCCCCAGTAGGCGAAGAAGGGCGGCAGATCGCGGCCGGTCCAGTCGTGCGCCGTGCGGCTGCCCCGGAGCAGCGTGTCGAGGATGTGGAAGGCGCCGGCGACTCCGTCGGGCGCGTCGACGCCGATCGGTAGATCGAGCACGTTGCCTTCGATCTCGGCCACGGGCCGCGAGTAGCGATGGGGAGTCGCGCCATCCGGGTTGGGGGAGACCACCAGGTGAATGGCGCCGTCGTCGATGCGCGCCAGGACCGCCACGGCCACGGCTCGACCGGGCACGAGCAAGCTGTAGTGCCCGGCGTCGTCCGCATGCGCCTCGGCCAGCGACGCACCGTCCTCGCCCACGGCCCACACCGTCACGCGGCGCGCGGGTCGGCGCTCCACGGCGATCGAGGTGCCCGTCAGCGTCGGCTGGCGCGCTTCGTAGCTG
>JAACVI010000027.1 GCA_009992505.1 Myxococcales bacterium | reverse complement strand
CGCGTCGGTCCGTTGCCCTTCGGTGGCGCGCGTCGACTGCTCGCGGGCGAGACGCTGCATGTGGAGAGCCGAGGTCGCCAGCCTGTGCGCGATTTCGCCCCTGCTTCGGCCTTCGCTCCCTCGGGCGAGGAGGAGCACGCGGCGGCCGAGTCGAACGAAGCCGACACCATCGCGACGAGCCCTGCGGGACATGCCCAGGCTGCGGACGCGCCGGCCCTCGACACGATGGAGGTGCCGCCTTCGGCCCCGACCGCAGTCGCGGCTCCCGCGCCCGACACGCGCCCGACGCGCGCCCTCGACGCGGACGCCCGCTTCGAGCTCGCGCTGCGCTTCACGGAGCATGGGCAGTACGAAGAAGCTCGCCACGAGCTCTACGCGATCGTGCGCAGCGGGCAGTCCAGGGAGCAGGCGCGGGCCTGGAGCATGGTCGCGGACACGCGCGAGCGAGAGCAGGACTGGGCCGGGGCGGGCGAGGCCTATCGTCGGGCGGCCGACGCCGAGACCAGCGGCGTGTTCGGAAGCACGGCCCTGTTCGCCCTGGCGCGGCTGCGTGAGAATCGATTGCACGATCCAGCGGGCGCGCGGCAGGCCTACCGAGCCTATCTCCAGGTGGGAGCGGGCGCGCCCTTGGCGCAGCAGGCGCGCCTCGGCCTGTGTCGCCTCGGCGATCTCAGCCTGTGCGGGTCCGGGCAAGAGCCCGTGGAACCCCCTCCCCGCTGATCGTGGGAAGCTGCTAGCCTGCGCCGATGATCGAAGGTCTCTTCATCGTCATCGAGGGTGTCGATGGCGCGGGCACCACCACCCACGCTGGTCTCCTGGCCCAGGCGCTCGCGGGCCGTGGGCTGCCCGTGCACACGACGCATGAGCCGAGCGACGGGCCCGTCGGGCACCTGCTGCGGCAGATCCTGTCGGGTCGAGTCGTCGTTCCGGGCATGCACGGCGGTCGCCCGCCGTCTTGGACCACCATGGCGCTGCTCTTCGCCGCCGATCGCATGGACCACCTCGAGGCGGAGATTCACCCGAACATCCGCGATGGTGTGACGGTGATCAGTGACCGCTACGACCACTCCTCCGTGGCCTATCAGGCGACCACGGGTGGCGGCGACGACGCGGCCCTCGATTGGGTGAAGGAGCTGAACAAGCACGCGCGTCGCCCCGATCTGACCCTCGTCCTGGACGTCCCGTCCGAGGTCGCGGCGCGTCGCCGACTCGAGCGCAGCGGTGGCCGTGAGATGTATGACGGCGAGGATCTGCAGCAGCAGCTGTGTGCCTTCTATCGCGAGATCGACCGGCACTTTCCCAACGACGCCATCGTCCATGTCGACGCCGACCGCCCCATGGCAGAGGTCGCGGCCGACGTGCTCGCCGCCGTGCGTCAGGCGCGTGGCGAGCCGCCGGAAAATTGACCTCTGGCTGCCCTTGGGCGCACATGACTGCCATGCGTCCCGTCCTCGTCAGCCTGCTCCTCTGCCTCTCGGCCTGCGGCCAGTCGACCGAGGCGTCCTCGGCCCATGCCTCCGACTCCTCCGACTCCTCTGGCGCCGAGGTGGCCACGCCCGCGCCGCCGGTCAGCACGGGAGAGATCTCCCGCGCGGCGCTGATGCCCGTGCTCGACGCGGGCCTCGGTCGTTTCCTGCAGGGCGTCGAGACCGAGCCCGACCTCCAGGATGGGCACTTCGTGGGTTTCCGCATCGCGCGTCTGTATCCCGAGGATCCGCGCTTCCGCGCCATCGACCTCGGACCGGGTGACACCATCCTCAAGGTGAACGGCCAGTCGGTCGAGCGCCCAGAGCAGGCCCTCACGGTGTGGAACGGTCTGCGCGTCGCCTCGGAGCTCTGGATCGAGTATTCGAGGGAAGGTCAGAGGCGCGAGCTGCGCTTCGCCATCGTCGATTGACCGGCGCCGCCGTTTGAATGGACGGCGGCTCCCCGCGTCGGAAGGGTATTATCATGCCTAACTTCAAGCGTCTCCTCCTCATCCACGTCCTCGCCGCTTGTTCGCTGCTCGCCCCCGAGCGCGCGGCCTTCGCCGAGCCACCTCCGGGCGGCTATGGCGACGCACCCGCGGACGGCTACGCCGCCGAGCCCACAGCCCAGCCCGTCTACGCTCAGCCGACCTACGCGACGGCGCAGCCCGTGCAGCAGCAGCCCGCGGCGCAACCGGCCACGGCCGAAGAGGGCCGCGGCATCGAGTACGGCTTCCACTTGATCGTGCCCATCTGGCTCACCGACCTCAACAATGCGAGTTCGGCTTCCCCGGACGTCGGCGTGGTCAGGGCGGCTCCGGGCATCGGCATTCAGGGCCGCATCGGCTGGGAGTTTCCCGGGGGCCTGTCCGGTGAGATCAACCTCGGCGCCATGATCAACAACGTCTCCTACAGCGGCACGATCTCGGACCAGACGCTCAACGCCTTCTGGCTCGGAGCGGGTCTGCGCTACTCGTTCCTGAACCGCACGGCCTGGGTGCCCTTCATCGGCGTCGGACTGCAGCTCACGGGCTGGGGCGACAGCGTCTGCGGATCGGGCTGCTCGCGCACCTACACGTTGGGCGCCAACGGCATCGTCGGCCTGGTCCTGGAGATCAATCAGTTCCTCGGCATCGAAGCCGGCGTACAGGTGATGGGCAGCAGCAAGGGGGAGACATTCAGCCGCCCCCAGCTGATCGTCTCACCCCTCGCCGGACTCACGCTCTACTACTGAGGTTCGGACTCGCGGCCCCTCAGCGTGCGACGTCCGTCAGGCGCACGCCGACCTCGCCCTCGACGTCCACCAGCTCGCCGCTGGCGACGGCGCGATCGCCCGCGCGCAGCGTCACCGTTCCGCCCACGCGCTGTCCGCTCAGCACGACTTCGCCGGGCCTCAGCGCGGAGAGCTCACCCAGGCTGAGGGAGCAGCGCCCGAGCTCCACCACGATCTCGATGGGCGCGTCGGCCAGGGCCTCGAGCGTCGCGTCGGCGCTCTGTCCGGGCTCCTCGAAGGTGTCTGTGCGGTCCGTGTCGTGCATGAGCTTCCCCTGTTGGAAGGATCGGCTGGGGTCCAGCGCGATGGTCTTCAGTGTGAGCGTGCCATCCGAGAGCAGGCAATCGGCCCTGAGGGTGCCGCCTGGTCCGAAACGTAGGCTGGCCTCGCCGCTCGAGTCGAGCCGCGAGATGCTGGCTTCGTCGAGCACGAGCACGTCGCCTGGGCTCAGGTCGAAGAACTCGGCCGCGTGGAGCCGTGCCCTGCCGACGACGATGGACCCGACCAGCTCCAGCCCGGCGAAGAGGCTGCGCACGGGCGCCTTCGGCTCGGCCCGATCCAGGAGCCGCGTGGGGATCCAGACGCGCATGGCGCCCAGCTCCTTGCCCAGACGCACGCGCAGCGGCCAGACCCACGAGCCCTCGTCGCCGAGGATCGCGAGCAGCGCCGCCCGGGTCGTCACCACCGCGCCGACACGCATGGCGACACGACTCGCGGCGAGGATGCGACCCGCGGCGTAGGCGAGGATGCCGCGGCGTGCATCGTCCATGGGGGTGAGCCCCGAGCCCACCGCGACGCCGCCTTCTCCGCCCAGCGTGCGATCGACGACGGAGAGGCCCAGCTCGCAGTCGAGCTCGATGGCGATGGCGTCGCGCCGACCCTCGACGCCTTCGAGGCAGAGAGCGACCAGCGGATCGCCCAGCGACTGGAGGAGCTGCCCCGGACGCGCCAAGGACAGCGGCGTGGGTTCCAGACGAGGGCGCACGCCGAAGAGCTCCTTCGCCGCCTGGAGCATCGCCTCGGGCGCCTCCAGGGGAAGCGTGCGCACGGCGCGCCGCAACAGGCGCACCTCTTCACGGCTCATCCGCGGTAAGTGCTCGTAGGGGTAGGGGCGAGGCGAACTCACGGCACCGAGTATGTCCACGGAGGCGACTTCTGGCGACCCCTATGGCGCTTCACGCGGGCTCTCGCTCGTGTCGTGACGCCCGCGTGTGGCTCGGTCGGTTCGACCTAAGCACGTTCGATCTCGACGTCCGTCAGGTCGACGCCACGCGCACGCAGTTCACGCACGATGTCGTCGGCCAACTCCGCCGCACGCGCGTCGGCGCCGGGCTCGGCCAGCAACGAGGCGCGCAGCTCGCCTCCGTGCTCTTCGAGGCGCACCTCGACGCCGGCGTAGCGCGAATTCGGCGAGAGACGCATGCGCACCTGATGGCTTCCGTCGGCGGCGCGCCCGATCCTCAAGGTGTCGAGCAGGCGTTCGGCCATGGCCGCGGTCTCCGCGTGGGCGGCGGCGCTGCCGGCGGTCTTGGACGCGGGCGTGGCAGGGGAGAGGGAAGGCGAGAGGAGCACGGAGGGCGGTGGCTGGAAGGGCGAGAGCCCGCGCTCGTCGGCTCGTCGGTCGGCGTCGGGGCCCAGGCGATCGTCCCTGCGGTCGTCGGCCCTGCGTTGGTCCTCGCGCAGCGCGCGTCGGCTCGCATCCTGCGCCCCGTGCGTGCCTCGTTCGCCGGGCACGGGGGCCGACGCTTCTCCATCCTCGCGCCTTCTGGGCTTGCCGTCGGGGCGCCCCTCACCGGGAGCGTGGCGGCTGCGCTCCTCGCCTCGCTTCAGCCATTCGTGGAAGCCTGTTCGGCCTGCCTGGGCCGACTTGCGGGCGGCGTGGGCCGGCACGATCGTCCGCGGCGCGTGGTGTGGGGCGCCGATCTTCGTGGGTTCGTGGCTCATCTTTTGCCTCGGGCCCTTGTCGTCCGAAAGGGGGCCGGGTTGCGCGCCATATCTGGTATCGTGCCGGCGTGGCGGACTCCTATGTAGGGACGAATATCGCGGGTCAGTTCGACGTCGTCGCGCGCATCGGCGCGGGCGGGATGGGTGCCGTGTATCGGGCCGACCAGCCCGAGATGAATCGCTCCGTGGCGGTGAAGATCCTCCACTCGCGCTACCTCTCGCGTAAGGATCTGGTCTCGCGCTTCCGCCGTGAGGCGCGGGCGATGAGCCATCTCTCGCATCCCAACACGGCGCGCGTCTTCCTCTACGGTCAGCTCGAGGACGGCGCCTGCTACCTGGTGATGGAGTACCTCGAGGGCAAGAACCTGGCGCAGGTCGTGCGCTCCGAGGGGCCGATGGATCCCATGCGTGCCCTGCGCGTGATGATCCCGGTCTGCGGCGCGCTCGAGGAAGCGCACCGCGCGGGCATCATCCATCGCGATCTCAAGCCCGAGAACATCTTCCTGACCAGCCAGGGCAACATCCCCGACTTTCCCAAGGTGCTCGACTTCGGTCTGGCCAAGGTCACCGAGCGCGAGATGGGTCCGGGCTCGATGGTGCTGACGCGCGAAGGGATGGTCTTCGGGACGCCGGAGTTCATGAGCCCCGAGCAGGCGCGCGGGAAGACCCTGGACGCGCGCAGCGACATCTACTCCCTGGGCATCATCCTGTTCGAGCTCTTGACCGGGAAGCTGCCCTTCGAGGCCAAGCAGCCCATCGAGTACATCCAGCTGCACGTGCACGGCAAGCCCATGGCTCTGGCCGAGCGGCTCGAGCGCGACTACCCGGCGGGGCTCGAAGCGGCGCTGATGAAGGCGATCGAGAAGGATCCCGACAACCGCTTCCCCTCGGCCGCCGCCTTCGGTGACGCGCTGCAGGACGTGTTGGACGGCCGGCCTTCCACCATCGAGACGCAGGCGCCCGCGCCTCCCCCGATGGCGCCCCTCGCCCACTCGGAGTCCGATGAGTACGGGCCGCCCGCCAAGCCCCCGTCGTCGAGCACGGCCTGGATCATCCTGGGCGTCAGCGTCGTCCTCGCCCTCGGCGGAGCGATCGCTCTGGTCGCTGCGCTGGCGCTTCGCTGAAGCGTCGTTTGGCCGACGGTGGAGCTCGTCCTGATCGGGCCCGGCCCTTGACGACTCCCGAGGCTGCTACCAAAGTCCTGCTCGCCGATGACCGTGTCCATCGAGAGAACCGTGCCCATGGGGTCCCTGCGAGACCTCGTCTCCCTGGCCAAGCCGCGCATCACGCTGATGGTGCTGGTGACCACGGCCGGTGGCATGTGGCTCGCGCCTGGACATCGTTCGGGCCTCATCGTCGCCATCACGCTGCTGACCACGGCCGCCGTCGTTGCCGCCGCCAACTCGCTCAACTGCTACCTCGAGCGCGACACCGATCGCCTGATGAGGCGTACGCGGAACCGCCCGCTGCCCGACGGCCGCATGCAGCCCTGGGTGGCGTTGCTCACGGGGCTCGGCCTCGGTGCCGTCTCCGTCCCCGTGCTCTGGTTCGGCGTGAACCCGCTCACGGGCGCGCTCGGGGCGCTGGCTCTGGCGAGCTACGTCGCCGTGTACACGCCGATGAAGCAGCGCAGCTCGCTGGCTCTGTTGGTGGGAGCGCTGCCTGGGGCCCTGCCTCCGCTGATGGGCTGGACCGCCGCCACCGGGGAGATCGGCGGGCCTGGCCTGGTGCTCTTCGGCATCCTCTTCCTCTGGCAGATCCCCCACTCCCTCGCGATCAGCATCTTCCGACGCAAGGAGTACGAGGCCGCAGGGCTCGTGGTGCTGCCCTCCGTGCGTGGCAACCACTACGCGCGCGTGCAGTCGGCCATCTACACGCTCGCGCTCTTCCCCGTCTCGCTCATGCTCTATCCGCTGGGTGTGGCCGGGCCCATCTACCTCGTCAGCGCGGGTGTGCTCGGCATCGGGTTTCTGACATTGGTGCTGCCGGGTCTGCGACGCGAGGCGCATCCGAGGTGGTCGCGGCGCGTCTTCGTCGGCTCCCTCGTCTATCTCACCGCGCTCTTCGCGGCCCTCGTGGTCGGGGCCGTCTAGCTCGCCGAGCGTCGCCGCCATGTCTCGCGCGCTCGCCACTCTCGCGCTCCTCGCACTCGCCATGGCCTGCTCTGGCGGCGCCACGGCTCCTCCGACCCTGCTCAGGGTCCCGGACTTCACGCTGACGGACCAGGCGGGCCAGCCGCTGCGCGCCCACGACCTCGAGGGCAAGATCTGGGTCGCGGACTTCTTCTTCACGAGCTGTCCCACCATCTGCCCCGTGCTCACGACGCAGCTCAAGAACCTCTCCCATCGCCTCGGCGACCACGGGGAGGATCTACGCATCGTCTCCTTCAGCGTCGATCCGCACACGGACACGCCCGAGGTGTTGAGCGCCTACGCGCAACGCTTCTCCCTCGACACCCGGCACTGGTCACTCCTCACCGGACCGCCCGCGGAGATGCGCCGCGTCGTCGAGAGCTTCCGCGTCGCCATGGGGGAGCCCGTGGAGCGCGAAGGTGGCGGTTACGACATCGTGCACGACACGCACTTCGTGCTCGTCGACAAGGCTCGCCATCTACGCGGCTACTACCCGCACGACGGCGAGGGCATCGATCGACTGGCTCGGGACACGCTCCACCTCTTGAACGAGTAGGGTCTTGGAAACCTCTCATGTCTTGGCGCTCGCCTCGGCGCTCTTCAACGGTACCGCCGCCGTGCTGATGCTCATCGCCCGTGGCCGCATCCGAAGGGGTGACCGCGAGGGCCATCGTCGCGGCATGCTGGCCGCCTTCGGCGCGTCCTGCGTCTTCCTCGGCTTTTACCTCACGCGCATCGTGCTCTTCGGCGATCACCACTTCACCGGCACGGGTGCGGTCCGCGTCGCCTACCTGATCCTGCTGGCGAGCCACGTGCTCGCGGCCATGGCGGTGGTGCCACTGGTGTTGCGCGCGCTCTATCTGGGTATGCGCGACCGCTTCGAGCAGCATCGACTCTGGGCACGCGTGGCGTACCCCGTCTGGCTCTACGTCTCGGTCACGGGCGTGATCGTGTACGCCATGCTCTACCACTGGCCCGTCTGAGGACCGCGGGGCCCTGTCGCCTCGCGCCGCGCGCTCAGCTGGTGCAGGCGCTGGCGGGCGCGTGTTGGATCTCGCGTAGCTTGGCGCGAGCCTGGCTCACCAGAGGCGAACGGCGCTGGGTGCGCACCAAGGTCTCGAGGGCCGTGCGGGCGTCGGTGCAGGCGTGGAGATCGAAGAAGGCCTGGCCCATGGCCAGCAGCGCGTCGTCCACCGTGTCTCCGTGGGGGAAGTTGCGGATCACCTCTTGCAGCGCGCCGAGCGCGCGGGCGGGTTGCCCGTCCGCGAGGTAGCCCTTGCCGATCGCCAGCTGCGCGTCGTCGGCTTGATCGTCCCTGGGGTGGCGCTGCACGAAAGCCTGGAAGAGCGCTCGCGCGCGTCCGCTCTGTCCAGCGGTCAGAGCCTGCTGGGCCGCCGCCCAATGCTCCGAGCTGTCGGTGGGGATCTCGCTCTCCTCGAGCGTCACGTCCACGCCGGCGCTGCGTGCGACGCGACGTAGCTGCTGACTCATCTGCTCGCTCTGCTGCTCCACCTGTCCGCGCGTCTGGGTCAGCTCGTTCTGCTGCTCGGCGAGCTGCCCCTCGAGGGTCGCGAGCTGCTGCTGGAGTTGTTCCACCTGCGCGCCCACGTCGGCGCTGTTGCGCGTGACCACGGCCGTGGCCTGGGTCAGCACCTCCTGCAGCTCCTCGACCTTCTGGTGTGCTTGCGCGACGGCCTCTCCGAGCGACGTGCGCTCGCTGGCCAAGCCCTGCTCGAGGGCCGTGATGCGCTGCTCGTGCTCCCGGGCTTGCGCCATCAGGCGCTCCCCCTCCGCCTTCTTGACGCAGGCCGTCGTGAGCAGGAGCAGCGCCGCGAGCGCGCCGAGTGCAGGCCGCATGGTCAGCGCACGCATGCTCAGCGTTCCGTGAAGTCCACGCGACGGTCGCGGGACCAGCTCGACTCGTCCGTGCCGCGCGACATCTCTTCACCGACGGACGACGCGCTGACCGCGCGGGTCGCGACGCCGAGGGAGACGAGGAAGCTCTTCACGTTGCGGGCACGGCGATCGCCCAGCGCGAGGTTGTACTCCTCGGTGCCGCGGGGGTCGCAGTTGCCGGTGAGGTGGACGTGGGCGATGTTGCGGCTCTGGACGCAGCGCGCGTTGGCCTGGATGGCGTCGCGCGTGCCGCTGCTCAGGCCGTCCGCGTCGAAGTCGAAGTATACGGCCGAGAGCTGGCAAGGCGGAGGCTCCGTGGGCGTGGTGTCGGCCTCGGGCATCTCGACGGACTGGGTCGCCATGCAGCGGTTGCCCTGACACTCCTGGCCCGCGGGGCAATCGGCGTTGCCCGCGCAGTAGCCGTCGATCGGATCGCAGCGACCTTCGTTGCAGCTCTGGCCCGCGGGGCAATCGGCGTCGTCACGACAGGACTGGCACTGCCCGTTGACGCAGAACTCTCCCGTGTGGCAGTTCTCGTCGTTGTTGCAGTTCGGGTAGGTGGGACCACAAGCCGCGACGAGCAACGCAGCGCAGCTGGTGAGGAGGATGGCGAAGCTTTGGGCGCGAAGCATGGAACTCTCTTCTCTTGTTGGGCGTGATGGCCGCGTGGGTAGGGCGTGGTGGCCGCTGGGTAGGGTGTCGAGGCCGCCGGGCAAGTGCCCGATAGCGGCTAAGCTCGCCCGAACGAGTGTGGTCGGCCATCTCCACGCGCCGTCCCCCGGCTTCCAGATGTCTTCTTGGCATAGGTTGGCCGTTCCCGCTACACCTCTTGCATGAAAGCAGGGGGCCTTGCGGCTGCACTTGCGCCAAGCCTATCGTGCTCCCCATCCATCCGGCTCGCCGAACTCGGAAACCATACTCGCATGTCACCTAGCTTCGCCCTCCGCGCTCCCCTGGCTCATCCCGCCTGGCAGGTCCTGCTGCTCGCGGGCTTGCTCGCCCTGT
>JAACVI010000026.1 GCA_009992505.1 Myxococcales bacterium | reverse complement strand
AGCTGTCGCGCAACGCGGATCCGGCCTGCGGCGCCATCAGCGCATCCTGCTAGCATCGCGCCGTGGACTTCCGACTCGTCTTGATCGAGTTGGCCGAGAAGATCGGTCTGCTCGCGACCGCGGGGCTCGTCACCGTGTTGGTGGGGCCTCTGCGCGGGCGACTGCTCGGCGTGGGTCGACCTCGGGACCGCGTGGTGGCGGTGATCTTCGGCGTGGCCCTCTCCATGTGGGGCGCGAAGCTCGGGCAGGTCTGGCTCGGCTATCACGTCAACACGCGCGCCATCGGGGTGTTGATCGCGGCCATCCTGGGCGGCAGCCGCGCGGGCGCCACGGCGGGCCTGCTGGCGGGGCTCTTCTACGTCTTCCGCGTGGAGCCCGACGCGGGTCTGTGGGGCGTGCTCTCGAGTGTGCTCGACGGCCTGTTGGCGGGGCTGGTCGTGGAGCGGCGCCCGGAGGCCTTCGTGGGCTGGCGCGCCTTGCCCACCGCACTGAGCGTGCAGGTCGCGGAGGGGATCTTGGTGCTGAGCGCCCAGCTCATCGTGGGCAGCCCCAATCAGAACCTGCAGGCGTGGCCGGCGATCTTCGTGCAAGCCTTGGGCAGCGCCGCGGGCCTCACGCTCTTCGTGATGGTGGCGCGCCTCGTGCTCTCGCGAGAGGAGGCTGCCGTGCAACTGGTCGAGGCGCGGGCGGCCGCGGACGCGCTCGCGCTGTCGGCGCTGCGCAGCCGGCTGGAGCCACACTTCCTGTTCAACGCGTTGAACACGCTGCGCGCCAGCATCCGCAAGGATCCCGAGCGAGCCCGCGCCTTGGTGGACAACCTCGCCGACCTCTATCGCTATCTCTTGAACCACCCCGAGGACGCGCGCTTGACCGAGGAGGTCGAGCACGCTTGCTCCTATCTCGCCATCGAGGAGGCGCGGTTCGAGCCGGGCCGGCTCGAGATCTCCCTGCACGTGGATGAAGAGGCAGGCGGGGCCGAGGTGCCCGCGCTGCTGCTGCAGCCCTTGGTGGAAAACGCCGTCAAGCACGGGGTGGCCGCCCATGACGGACCGGGCAAGGTGGTGGTGCGTGCCCAGCGCGTGGACCAGACGCTGCGCATCGAAGTCGAGAATCACCATCAGGGGCGCCACCTGGGTACGCCGCCGCGCGGGAACGGCATCGCGCTGGCCACGTTGCGCGAACGGCTGGCCAAGCGCTTCGGAGATCGGGCATCGTTGGAGCTCAGACCACTCCCCGACGGGATGTGTGCCTGCGTGGAGATCCCCTGGCTCGCCAAGGCGGAGCTGGATACGATCGGGCGACCGACGAAGAAACTCGGGGGTAGAGAATGAACGTGGCCCGCACGACGATTCGGGCCGTGGTGGTGGACGATGAGCCACTGGCACGGGATGAGCTGACCTTCCTGCTGGAGGAATGTGGTGGGGTCGAGGTCGTGGGCGCGGCGCGCAACGCGGCGGCGGCGCTCGAGATCTGCGAGGAGCATCGTCCCGACGTGGCCTTCGTGGATCTGCGCATGCCGGGTCCCGACGGGATCGCGCTGGCGGAGGCCCTACGCGGGCGCCTGCCCAGTCTGGCCGTGGTGGTCGTCTCGGCCCACGACGACGGCGCCATCCGCGCCTACGAAGCGGACGTGCTCGACTACCTGCTCAAGCCCGTGCGCCTCGAGCGCCTGCGCTGCACCGTGGAGCGGGTCCGTGGCCGCACGCCGGCGAACGTGGTGCGACCGGACGAGGCGCTGACCCGCCTCGCGGTGCGACGCAAAGGCGCCTACGTCGTGGTGGACGTCGCCGACGTGATCTACTTCGAGGTGAGAGACGAGCTGGTGTGGGCGGTGACGGAGTTCGACCGCTTCGCCCTCGACCTCACCCTCGCCGCGGTGGAGGCGCGCGTCCCCGACGGGTTCTTCCGCTGCCATCGCGGCGTGCTCGTGCGCCTCGAGAAGATCCGCTGCATCGAACCGAGCGGCGCCGGGAAATTCGGCCTGCTGCTCGACCACCCAGACGAAGTCCGAGTCCCCCTGGCCCGCGAGCGCGTGAAGTCGCTGCGTGAACAGATCCCATTCACGGGCTGACGCCGCTTGACGACCGAGAGTCGCCCTCCCATACTGCGCGCCTCATTCAGGCTGAATAGTTAACGATTCCCCTGCCGGCACTCCCCGGCGTACCCACGAGAGTACCCTGATGGCGCTCCTTCCCGACCGCAAATCCGAGCTCGTCACCGAGTTCCAGCAGCACCCCACCGACACCGGTTCCCCTGAGGTCCAGATCGCGCTTCTCACGGAGCGGATCCAGTACCTGACCGAGCATTTCAAGACGCACAAGCTGGATCACCATTCCCGCCGCGGTCTGTTGAAGCTCGTCAGCCGCCGGCGTCGCTTGCTCGACTATGTTCGTGGCAAGGACGTGAACCGATATCGCAAGGTCATCACGGCCTTGGGTATCCGGAAGTAAACCAACCCATCTACTCGAGGGGTCGGCAGTTGGCTGCCTGCCCCTCGGTGTCCAGAAGGCGGTGACTCATGTCACCTGCCTGCAATCGCGAGCTACGTCGGGATGGTCCCGAGTACCCACGAAGATCTGGCTGAGTGGATGGTGTGGATCGTTCGTTCTTCGCTTCGAGCGCTCGTCGCCCCCTGGGGTCGAGGGTTGGAACCGAGGACCGAGCCCCGCTCTCCGCCTGGCCAGCGCCGATCCGGCGCGCCGCCGGAGATGAGAGAGCGAACATGCATATCAAAGAATCCGTCAAAATCGGGGACAAGACCGTCACCCTCGAGACGGGCCGTATCGCCAAGCAGGCGGGCGGCTCCATCATGATCACCTGTGGCGAGACGATGGTTCTGTGCACCGTCTGCGGAACCACCGAGTCGCGTCCCGGCCAGAACTTCCTGCCGCTGACGGTCGACTACATGGAGAAGACCTACGCTGCGGGCAAGATCCCCGGCGGCTTCTTCAAGCGCGAAGGACGCCTGCGCGAGCACGAGATCCTCACCTCGCGCCTGATCGACCGGCCGTTCCGTCCGCTCTTCCCCGAGGGCTATCGCAACGAGATCCAGATCGTCACCACCGTGATGTCCTCGGACATGCAGAACCCGGCCGACGCCCTGGCCGTGACCGGTGCCTCCGCCGCGTTGCACCTCAGCGCGGTGCCGTGGGCCGGCCCCGTCGCCGGCGTGCGCGTCGGTCGCGTGAACGGCGCGTTCATCGCCAACCCGACCTACGACGAGCTCAAGGAGTCGGACCTCGACATCATCATGGCGGCCTCGAAGGACGCCGTGGTCATGGTCGAAGGCGGCGCCAAGGAGATCGGCGAGGATGATCTGCTCGCCGGCATCGAGTTCGGCCATCAGGCCGTTCAGGGTGTGCTCGCGCTGATCGAGAAGATGCGCGAGGCCGTGGGCAAGGAGAAGTGGATCTTCGAGACCGCCAAGCGCGACGAGAAGATCGACGCCCGCGTGAAGGACGTCGCCCTCGACAAGATCCAGGGCTGCTGCAACATCGCCGAGAAGTTCGCCCGCTACGGCGGTTTCAAGGCCGTGAAGAAGGAGACGGTCGCCGCCCTCGCCGAGGAATTCCCCGGCCAGGAAGACGACATAAAGGCGGCCTACGAGGACCTCCAGTACTACACGATGCGCAGGCAAGTCGTTCACGACAAGCGCCGCGTGGACGGCCGTGATCTCACGACCGTGCGCCCGATCAGCATTCAGCCCGGCCTGCTCCCCCGCGTGCACGGCTCCGCCCTCTTCACCCGCGGTGAGACCCAGGCGATCGTCACGGCGACGCTCGGAACTCGCAGCGACGAGCAGAAGATCGACGGCCTGGTGGATGAGTACTGGAAGGGCTTCATGCTCCACTACAACTTCCCCCCCTACTCCGTCGGTGAGTGTCGCTTCATGCGCGGCCCCGGCCGCCGCGAGATCGGTCACGGCCACCTCGCCGAGCGCGCCCTCGAGGGCTTCGTCCCCTCCAAGGAGGAGTTCCCCTACACCATCCGCATCGTCTCGGAGATCACCGAGTCGAACGGCTCGTCCTCCATGGCGTCGGTCTGCGGCGGCAGCCTCGCGCTGATGGACGCGGGCGTGCCCATGAAGTCCGCGGTGGCTGGCGTGGCCATGGGCCTGATCGCGGAAGACGGCGAGTTCGCCGTGCTCACGGACATCCTCGGCGACGAGGACCACCTCGGCGACATGGACTTCAAGGTCTGTGGCACCACCGAGGGCATCACGGCCATCCAGATGGACATCAAGATCCAGGGACTGGCCCGCGAGATCATGCAGAAGGCCCTTCATCAGGCGAAGGACGGACGCATCCACATCCTGGGCAAGATGAACGAGGTGCTCGCCGCCTCGCGTCCCGAGCTCTCGAAGTACGCGCCGCGCATCACCACCATCAAGGTGAAGCCGGATCAGATCCGCCTCGTGATCGGACCGGGCGGAAAGATGATCAAGGCGATCGTCGATCAGACGGGCGTCAAGATCGACGTCTCCGACGACGGCACGGTGGCCATCTCGTCCTCGGACTCGGAGGCAGTGCTCCGGGCCATCGCGATCGTCGAGGGCCTGACCACGGAGCCCGAGGTGGGCGCCAAGTACAAGGGCGTCGTGAGGCGCATCGAGCGCTACGGCGCGTTCCTGGAGATCATGCCCGGCTCCGATGGCCTCCTCCACGTCACCGACATGGATTGGGGCTTCGTCGAGAACGTCGAGGACCTGATGAAGCTCGGCGACGAGGTCGAGGTCGTGGTCAGCAGCATCGACCGTGAAGGCCGCGTGAAGCTGTCCCGCAAGGAGCTGATCGAGAAGCCCGAGGGCTACGTCGAGCGACCTCCGCGCGCACCGCGCGAGGGCGGACGTGACGGCGATCGTGGCGGACGTGACGGCGGTCGTGGCGGACGTGACGGCGGTCGTGGCGGACGCGACGGCGGTCGTGGCGGTCGCGGCGGTCCTGGCGGCGGACGCGACGGCGGTCGTGGCGGTCGCGGCGGTCCTGGCGGCGGTCGGGGTCGGGACGAGAACCGCTCCGAGGGCTCGGCTCCGGCCGGCGAGCGTCGCGAGCGTCCGGAACGATCCGAGACTCCCTCGGATAGCGGCGACAAGAGCGAATGAGGGAAGGCGACCGCTCCCCGCGCTTGAGGGTGATGCCCACGCGCGCGGGGGCGGCCACGCCAACCTACGCAACGGATGGGGCGGCGGGGCTCGACCTCGTGGCTTGCCTCGACGCGCCCATCCGACTGGAACCAGGAGCGAGCGCCGCCATCCCCACGGGGTTGGCGGTGGCGCTCCCTCACGGTCATGAAGGCTCCGTCAGACCCCGCTCGGGGTTGGCGGCGCGCCACGGCGTGACCGTTCTGAACGCGCCCGGGACGATCGACGAAGACTACCGCGGCGAAGTCGCGGTCCTGCTGATCAACCTGGGCCGCGAGGCTTACGACGTGAAGCACGGCGATCGCGTCGCGCAGCTCGTGGTGTCGCCCGTCACGCGCGTCACGGTCGAGACGGTGGACCGCTTGGAAGAGCTCGGCCAGACCGAGCGGGGCGCGGGCGGATTCGGAAGCACGGGGCGGTGAGCTCCCGGCGAGCGAGGCTCGTGGCGCAGGCCAGGCGGGAATGGTCGCTTGACGACCTCTCGACCGTCGGGCTTAGCTCCTCTTCAGGCGCCGGGCGCGACTGCTGATGACCCCGAACACGAGCGACGATATTCCCGGCAGAGCTGCGCTCGATATTCCCGGCAG
>JAACVI010000149.1 GCA_009992505.1 Myxococcales bacterium | reverse complement strand
GTCGATCTCCGCTTCGCGCGCGGCGTGGGAGATGTTGCCGTCGTTGCGACGCAGGAGGCTCTCGATGTACTCGCGCTCGAAGCTCTGGACCCACTGATCCTTGGCGCCCTTGAAGGCACCGCGCACGTCGGGCGGCGCGATGCTGGGCAGGCGCAGCTCCACGTTCGTAGAGTCGAGCCCGAGCGGCGTGTTCGAGAGACCGCTTATCGATTCGGGCAGGTCCTCTGCCCGAATCTCGTCCGTCTCGGCGAAGCTGACGGCGCGCTCGATCACGTTGGACAGCTCGCGCACGTTGCCTGGCCAGGCGTGGGCGCAAAGGTGCTCCAGCGCCGTGCGAGAGACGTCACGCACGCGGCGACCACCACCGGGCAGCTCGTTGAAGGCGCCATGGGAGAGGAAGTGGCGTACCAGGAGCGGCACGTCTCCGGGGCGAGCGCGCAGCGGCGGAAGCTCGAGGCGCACGACGTTCAGGCGATAGAAGAGATCCTCGCGGAAGCGACCGGCGCGCACCTCCGCCTCGAGGTCGCGGTTGGTCGCGGCCACCACGCGCACGTCGACCTTGGTCGGGCGCACGCCGCCGACGCGCTTCACTTCGCGTTGCTCGAGCACGCGCAGCAGCTTGGGCTGGAGATCGAGGCCCAGCTCGCCGAGCTCGTCGAGGAAGACGGTCCCGCCCTGGGCCATCTCGAACACGCCCTGTCGCGCGTTGGTGGCGCCCGTGAACGCGCCCTTCTCGTGCCCGAAGAGCTCGCTCTCGATCAGGTTCTCCGGCACGGCGCCGCAGTCGAAGACGATGAAGGGTCCGCGTTGGCGGCGCGAGAGATCGTGCAGCGTGCGCGCGACGACCTCCTTGCCCGTGCCCGTCTCCCCCGTCACGACCACGGTCGTATCCGTCGGCGCGATGCGCTCGACCATGGCGTAGATCGCCCGCATGCGCGCGTCCTTGCCGATCATGCCGCCGAGGCGCTCCTTGTCGCTGGGCACGATGCGCAGCTTCTCGTCCACCGGCGAGAAGCTCAGCTCGGTCTTGCCCAACATCAGCGAGCAGCCGGGCTTCAGCCACGCCTCGCGCACGCGCACGCGGTTGATGAAGGTGCCGTTCGTGGAGCCGAGGTCCCGCACCAGGAAAGCCTCGCCCTCCTTGAAGATGCGGCAGTGGTTGCGGCTCACGGTGTCGTCCGTCAGCACCAGGTCGTTGTCGTTCGTGGCGCCGATGTCCACGGTGTCGGTCTCGAAGACGTGGCGCTTCTTCACGCCGCCGACGTCGGACTCGAGGCAACAGCGTCGCAGCGTGATCGTCGCCGGCTCGCCGTCGATGTACGTGATCTTGGTCGGCGACGGAGGTTCGACGAAGGAGCGCTCGGCCATGCGAGCACGGTATCTATCCGTCGGGGTGGGGTCAACGAGCCCCAGCCAGAGCCCGCTACACAGCGGCTTTATGGGGCCATGGTCGGCGCGACGGGGGCGTCGGGCGTGGGCGTCGGGGCCATGTCGGGCACGACGGGTGCGTCTGGCGTCTCCGTCATCCCCGGCGCGCTCGGCCCTTCGCCAGCCGCGATGTCATGTCCGCCGAAGCCGGGGCGAGGCTCCGCAGGGTCGAGGTGGATGGGCGTGACGAGCTCTTCGTTCACCACCGGATGCTGTCGCTGGCGCAGGCCGTCGACGAAGTGGTCGATGGCCGCCTGTCGCTGCTCGCGCCACAGGCGCAGACGAATGCCGCGGCCCGCCTGCTCGAGCGTGCGCGTCTCTGCCGGGCGCTTGCCGGTGAGCTTCACGATCGAGAAGTTGCCCTCGAGCGGGATCGGCTCCGACAGGTCGCCCAGGTTCTGGAGCGCGAAGGCCGCGTTGACCAGCGCCTCCGCCACGGGGTTGTCGCGGCTCCCCGTGGCCCTGCCCTCGTGGGTGAAGAAGCGCAGGTCGCCTCCACGCAGCTTGGTCTGGTCGTCGAGGCTGCGTCGCCGCGCCGCCTCGCGGAAGGTGCGCGCGTCGCCTGCGCGAAGCTCGGCCAGGAGCTGCGCCGCTTCCTCGCGCGTGTGCACGAGGATGTGGCTCGCGCGTCGCATCTCGGGGCGTGAGAACTCGTCCGCGTGCGCGTCGTAGTAGGTGCGCACGTCGGCCTCGCTCACGGTCTCGGGTGTGATGCGGTCGTCGAACTCACGCCTAATCAAGAGCTGCGCGGCGTTCTGCTTCAACGTGCGCACCACCGTCGGGTTCTGATCGTAGTGACGTCGGGCGGCTTCCTGGGCCATCAGCTCGAAGCGCACCATGTCGTCGGCGAACTGACGCAGCTGGACGGGATCGCGATAGCGCTGCCGAAGAAAGGGCTGCATGGCGGCGATGCGATCTTCGATCATGCCCACGGTGATGCTGACGTCTCCGACGCGCACATAGACGCCAGCGCGTCGGGCGATGTCCGCCTCGGAGCGCACGACGCCCGCGTCTGCGGCGGCCGTCGGTGCCGGTTGAGTCGGCGCGGCCGAGGGAGCTGGCTGGGCCGCGGCGACGGACAGGCCACCGACCGAGAGCCAAGCGCCCAAGCTGAGGAAGCTCGCGCAAGCGAGCAAGACCGTGGAGGCTTTGACGAGTCGAATCACGCGCGCAGCCTCCCACCGCCCCCCGAGCCGGTCAAGACCGGGCACGTAGCCCACGTAGCCCGGATGAAGTCGTATGCACTCGGGCTGTCCATCTGGCCCAGGCGTCGATGGTCGACGCGCTGGCGCTCAGAAGCCGTAGGCCATGGAGCCGCCGACGAAGAAGCCGCTGAAGACGTCGAAGCCGCCGTCGATGCGCATCATCAGCTGGTGGATGGGCTTGAAGCGCAGCGCGAGGTGCGGCAGCGCGAGGCGGAAGTAGACGTTGGGCACGCTGCCGCCGTTGGTCCAGCGACGCGCGGTCGTGTGGTAGTGCGCGCCGTGTTCGCCGTCCACGTTGGTGGGGACGTTCGTGTGCAGCGTGCCGTTGCGATCCGTGTAGTCGTTGCTGTGGGTCGCGCCCGACGTCGGGTCACAATAGCCACCGGGATCGGAGTCGCCGGGCTGGGGCTGACCTGGTCCGACGCAGGCCGTGAAGCCGCCGACGCTGCCCGCGCCCGAGCCCGGATACGCTTCCGTGCGCGTCATGCTGCCGCCGACCACGCCGATGCCGAGGCCGAGGCCGTACTCGAAGGAGAACATGTCGTTGATGTCCGTGGACCAGAGGAAGTCGACTCCAGCCATCACGGTGAAGAGGTTGCTCTTGATGAACTCGACCTGCTGCGGCGGATCGTTGTGGGCCAGGAAGGGGCCGTTCACGTGGAAGCTCTGGTAGTAGAGGCTGGTGATGATGTCGAAGCCGGCCTTGCGCAGGGTGAACTCGAGGCCGAAGCTCGGGTTGCGCGCGCGCGTCGCCTCGTCCGTGAACAGGTCGATGATGAACGCGGGGATGAAGGAGTGGCGGTAGAAGGCGCCGAGGAAGTAGTAGTCCTCGCTGTCGATCTCGTGCGGATCCGTCGCGTCCTGCGCGGGCACGGCGGTGCCCTCGTCCTCCGCTGCGGCCTGATCGTCGGAGAGTAGGCCCGCTCCCTCGTCGGGACGGTAGCCGAGCTCCTCCGCGCTCCCGGTGTCACTCCCAGCTTCCTGGGCGAGGGCGGGTGAGAGGCCCAGGCTGAAGAGCCCGAGGGCGATGAGAATCGAAGCTATGGCAATGCGGGTCATCGGACGCTCCCCAGAGTTAGGTGAAGGTTCGCCCCGGAGAGTAGAAAGCCCGTCGCCCGGTGTAAACAGGGCCCTGCGTCCGTCGGTCGATCCTCAGCCCCGGATGTGCGCGAGGATGGCGTCCCCGAGCGCGTCCGGGGCCAGCAGATGGACCATGTGGCCCACGTCCGGGATCTCCACACTGCGCACATCGCGCAGCTTCCCCAGGCGCTCGGCCTCGTCGCCCAGGCGCAGACCGCGCGCGCCGAAGACGGCCAACGTGGGCGCCTCGACGCGCTCGAGGAAGGAGTGGAAGCGCTTGGCCTCGAAGGCCAGAGGCGAGATCGTCCGGTGCATGGGATCGAAGCGCCAGACCAGCCCGTCGCCGTCGTCCGCGGAGCGAGTGCCACGCCTCGCCAGCAGCGCGCCCAGCTCGTCGTCCAGGGCCGGGGTGGTGACGCGCAGGCGCTGCAGCGCTTCGTCCACGTCGCGCATTGGTCGTGACCGGCGCTGGGTGAGGCGGTCGATGCTGGCCAGCCAGGTGACAAAGCGATCCGCCGCGGGCTCGTCGCCGCGATCCGGCGGTCCCAGCCCCTCGATGGCGGTCAGGCTGCGCAGCAGGCTCGGTCGCAGCGCCGCCACCATGCACGCCACGGTGCCGCCCATGGAGTGCCCGACCAGGTGCACGGGCTCGCTCGCGAGCTTCGGCAACAGCTCCGCCACGTCGCGCACGTAGTCGGGGAAGTGGTAGTAGCCGCCACGTCCGACCCACTCGGTCTCGCCGTGTCCGCGAAAGTCGAAGGCGGCCACGCTCACGCCGGCGTCCGCCAGCCGCCGCGCCACGGGCGCCCAGCTCAGCGCCTGATCCAGAAAGCCGTGCATCAGCACCACGCGCGGCTCGCCCTCTCCCCACGTGGCGACGTGATGCAGGAGGCCGTTCGCCAGGACGCGCTGTTCCGAGTCCGGCTCGAGCCTGCGCGAAGCTCCGGGCGCGCTCATCCCCAGATGTCGCGGAAGGTCACGAGTAGGATCACGCCCAACAAGAAGAGCAGCCCGACCATGTGCACGGTGGCCTCGAAGCGCTCGTTGGGGCGGCTGCGCGTGACCAGCTCGTAGCCCAGGAAGACCAACCTGCCGCCGTCCAGAGCCGGGATGGGCAAGAGGTTGAACATGCCCAGAGCGGTGGAGATGACGACGATGATGTAGAGGTAGTCGAGGGGTCCGCGGTGCGCCTCCTCGGCCACCAGCTTGCCCATGCCCACGGGTCCCTTGAGGCCGCCGGCATCGGCGGCGGTGATCATGTGGACGATGCCTTCGAGCTGCATCTTGCTGAAGAGGTAGGGGAAGAGCACGGCCTTCTGGGCCGCCTCGCCGACGCTCAGAGGCGGTGCGTAGCCTCGCGTGAGCTTGGCGTGGACGCCGATGATGCCGCGTCCGTCGGCCGCTCGATGGGGCGTCATGGTGATGGGATCGAGGCGCGTCCCCGCGCGTTCGACCACGTAGATCGTCGGCTGATCCGCGCGGTCACGCGTGGCCGCGATCAAGTCGTCGAGGTTGTGGATGGCGCCGCCGTTGGCCTCGACCACGATGTCGTTCGCCTGAATGCCGGCCTCGGCGGCGGCGGATCCGGCCTCGACGGACTCCACCGTCATCGGGTCTGCGGCCTCCTGAATCGGGATGCCCACGAGCGCGATGCCGAAGAAGACCAGGGACGCGGCCAAGTAGTTGGCGAAGGGCCCGGCGAAGATGGTGACGATGCGCGCGAAGACGCCCTTGTTGGGGAAGAGCTCGGGATCGTCGGGCTCGACGTCTTCCTGCGGGTTCATGCCGGCGATCTGCACGTAGGCCAGGAAGGGGATGGCCGCGATCTGGAAGGTCGTCGGGCTGCCCTTGGGCCGGTACTTGAAGAGCGTCGGGCCGAAGCCGATGCTGAAGCGGATGACGCGCATGCCGAAGGCCCGCGCCGCCAGGTAGTGCCCGCCCTCGTGGACGATCACGAGCAGCGAGATGCCGAGGATGGCGAGGAGGTAATCGAGAAGTACGCTCATCGGTAGAACGCATAGCCTGACACGACCCGGCCATGGCCGCCCACTGCGTTCTGCTTTTCCCCT
>JAACVI010000148.1 GCA_009992505.1 Myxococcales bacterium | reverse complement strand
CGCGGCGCGCGCGAGCGCTGCGCCCTACGGCGAGTTGTCGACGCCGGGGTGCGTGATGTCGGTCCTGGGGAGCGTCGATGGATGGCGACGTGCGCGGCGCGCGCGAGCGCTGCGCCCTACGGCGAGGAGGCTAGGCGCGTCAGGGTGTGGCGTCGGCTTCGCCGTGGGGAATCGGCGCGCTCGCGAGGCTGCCATCCGTCCCCAGAGTGAAGTCGAAGCGGCGCTCGTCGCGCGTGAGCGAGATGTCACGGCGCAGGATGCGCTCCTCGCTCGTTCCGGGCGCTACCACGATCAAGAGTTCGGCGTCGAGGTCGCGAAGGGCGTCGCGCTCCGACCGGCGGACCGAGATCTTGATGGCTTCGTCGTCCCACTCGCGCACACGCGCGGCCTCGATGCCGAAGTCGTCGGCGCGCAGCGGCGCGCGCTCGAAGGGCGTCTCGTCCGGCGTGCTGGGCAGGTGCACGTAGAGCTCGGGCAGGTCGTCTGGATGCTTCCAGGTCAGCGCCACGAACACCGCGGGCAGGTCGCGCAGGATGCCCGTGCTGCGCTCGCGTCGCGCGATCTCACCGAGCTTGGTGGCGTCTCCTTCGGCGGCGAGCTTCATGCGCGCCAGGCGAATCAGACTCCAGAGGCGCGCGACGGCGGAGGAGCCCGACTCGACGTCGGCGCTGTCGGTCTCGGCCAGGCGCGACTCGAGGCGCAGGGCTTCGTCCGTGCGGCCCGCGTCGGCGGCGCTGCGGGCGAGCAGGAGCAAGACGTCGGGATCGTCGGGCCTCAGCCGCGCCAGAGCCTGATACTCGCGGGTCGCGTCGTCGGCCCAGCCGTTGGCGCGGTACACGTCGCCGAGTCGTCGTCGCGCCCATGGATCCAGAGGCGCGAACTCGACGATCTCGCTGAACACGCGTCGCGCTTCGTCGGTCTGGTCCTGACGCAGCCAGAACTCGCCCACCTCCGTGCGCACCTTGGCGTCCGCGAGCGGATCACCCGCGAGCTCGCGGGCGAGCCTGCGTGCCGGGGTCGTAGCGTGCGTCTCTTCGAGCAGCGCCAGTCGGCGCAGGCGCAGGCTGATGTCCTCGGGCATGGCCTCGAGCCAGCGGTCCACGAGCGCCAGGCGCGCCGTGGGTGTGGAGGCCGCGCTGTAGAGTCGACCGAAGTAAGCCCAGTCCACGGCCGCGTCGAGACCGAGCACGCTGCGCACCGCGTACACGTCCTGGGGCGTGCGCACGCGACGCAGGATAGCGCGGCGCAGATAGCCCATGGCCCCGCCGCGGGAGGCGAAGGCGCGATAGAGCCGCAGCTGCGCCGGCACACCGCCGACGTGACGCAGCATCATGTCGAGCAGCGCCTTCTTGCTGTGCCAGCTGCCGAGCTCGCAGCCCTCGAGCGCTTCGCGCCAGACGCTGATGGCGCCGGCGACGCCCCCGTTGGCCTCGAGCCGTTCGCGCCAGAGGTCGCGCCGCGACGCCAGGGCCTGGCGCGAGGCGTCGGAGCAATGCCGCCTCGCACCGAGGATGCGCGTGGGCATGGCGAAGCGGAAGGTGTGGATGACCTCGACGCTCTCGGAGCCACCCGTGATGGGGAAGCGGATGCCACGAACCTCGCCGAGGATGCAGGTCGTCACGTCCGTGGCGTCCAGCGTGGAGGAGAGGACGCTGCTCTCCTTGAGCTCGCCCGCACCCGAGACCTTCAAGCGCACCTGCACCACGCCACCGAGATCGGGACGCGCGGAGAGGGCGCGGTCGTAGCAAGCCTGTGGGCCGCGCATGCCCGAGGCCAGGGCGCGCTCGACGACCACGCGGCCGAGCCCACCGTCACCGGAGGTCGAGCCACCCGCCGCGCTCTCCGTCTGGGCCTGGGCCACGTGATCGACCCAGGTGGACTCGGGCGCGGTGGCCACGTCCTCGTCGCCGCCGGGTCGACGCGCACGCCAACCGAGGGACTCGGAGTCGAGCAAGGCGCCGCCGCCCGCGAGGCCGCGACGCGTGGTGAAGGGATCGGGATCGAAGCCCCGCAGCGGCAGGTAGGTGCCGCCCTGCGCCGAACCGACGACCAGCGAGGTCCAAGGCGTCAGGATGCCGAAGCGCATGCCGAGCTCGGCCAGAGCCTCGCGTCCGGCGTCCGCGTCGATGAGCTCGAGCACGCGATTGTTGGCCCAGCGCCGACGCACGTCGCCCTCGTCCTGAACCTCCTGGGTCGTGACCGTGAGGTCGCGATGGAAGCTCTGTCCCCGATAGAGACCACGCAGCGTGATCGACTGGGGCATGTCGTCGGCGAGTCGGCCGACCAGGCGAAGATGCGCGCCACGCGGCAGCGTGACCGGACCCGCCGGGTACACGCGCTCGACGGCCGGTCCCAGATCGACCTGAACGCCACGCAAGGAGGGCCGCGTCAGCTCGGTCGAGAACTTGAGCACGGCGTCGATCACGTCGCTTCGATCGGTGACGCGCACGGCGCCTTCACCGAAGAGGCGATGCAGGAGATCCTCGTTGGCGTCGTCGCCCATGGCGAAGGCGAAGAAGCGAGGCGGATCCTCGAGCGAGGCGAGCCCGCGCGCGATCTGCGTCACGTCCAACGCGCCCGTCGTGGGCACCCCGTCGCCGATGTAGAGCACGGCCCCACGCGGCTCTCCCTGGAGCACCGCGGCGGCGTCGCGCAGGCTGCGGCCGAGATCGGTCGCGCCACCCAGATGCACGCGAGCGATGGCGTCGAGGAGCGCGCGCCTCACCTCGGGGGTGGCCGCGGCGGGCTGCTCGGGCGCGCCCTCGGGCAGGTGAGCCGTCAGGTCGGCCAGGCGCAGGGTGACGCGATCCGTGGGCGCGAGCTGTCGCAGCACAGCCTCGAGCGTGCCGCGCGCGAGCTCGAGATCCTCGGGCTCGGTCGCGCCCGAGACGTCGAGCAAGATCACGATCGCGGGCGTGGCCGGGGACGACTCGTCCTCGTCGTCGAGGCCGAGGACGTCCGTCGGCACGTCGAAGAGCACATAGCTCTCGTCGCCCGTCACGGCCTCGTCCACGCGCGGCGCGTCCACCTCGTAGGCGATGGCTCCGTCCGGACGCTCCACGTCGGCGTCATCGAAGACGTCGAGCACGAAGTCGCTGCGTGGACGGAAGTCGCTGCGGCGCAGGCTGACGAGCCCACCTTCGACGCGCGCGCCCATGCCAGCGCGCAAGCCTCCGACCTTGCCCTCGCCCAGATCCACCGAGAGCATCAGCTCGCCGATCAGCGGCGCCTCGCCCTCGGTCTGCATCGGGTAGGTGTAGGTGCGGCGATCGCCGCGGCGGTCGAGCCACTCCGTGTAGCGAATGCGCACGCGTACGGTGCCGCCCGGTTGCACGGGGAAGATCCGCGCGCGCACGCGGTCGGGTCCGTCGTAGGAGAGGCGGCTGATGGGCGATCCGATGTCGGCCCAGGAGAGGCCGTAGGCGCTGTCGGTCTGCATCGTGTTCACGACGCCGTCGCTGAAGCCTTGACCGCCGTCCACGGCGAAGGACTCGACGATGGCGCCGCGCGGCAAGCGCACGCGGTAGTCGGCCTCGAGCAGGTCGCTGCGTGCGTTGAAGAAGGTCTGCACGACTTCCGTCACGGCGAGGTCGCCGCGCAGGGCGACGTTCACCTCATGGGAGCGGAGCGAGAGCGGCGCACGCGCGTGGCCGAGCTCGTAGGGCGCACGACCGGAGAGGATGCCGACGTAGCCGGGCGCGCCGACGAAGGCGGGCGCGGGGTCGGAGAGGCCGCCCGTGAAGTCGTCCCAGACCTCGGTGGGGGAGACCTCGGCCTGCTGGCCACCCAGGCTCAGCGTCTCGCCCTGGGCGACGCGGCCTTCGCCGGACTCGCCCTGGTAGCCGAGCTCGCCCGTGAGGCAATGCACCTTGGCCGTGCCCTCGCCCAGCTCGACGGCGAAGGTGGCGCCCTCGGCGTTCAGCGTGGTGCCGCGCACGGCGTAGCGTTCGCCGCCGCCCTCGGCCGCTTCGACCCAGATGCGTCCGGCCTCGAGCGTGACGAGCTCGAGGCTGAAGGTCGCGGCGCTGCCCCGGTCGAGCAGGAGCCGACTGCCGCCGTCGTGACGGATCAGAAGCCGGCCATCGTCCGACGCGGTCACGCGGCTGTCCTTCTCGATGCGGAAGGCGTCGTCCTGGGTCTCGTCGTGGCCCTCGCGCGTGGCGACGGCGCTGCCCCGCAAGAGCTGGGCTGTGGCGACGGTGGGCGCGGGCGGTGGCGGCTTCGGGCAACCGGCGAGCCCGAGGACGAGGACGCTCAGGATCAGGGACTGGATGCGTTGGCTCTTCATCGCACGACTCCGGTGCTGCTGATGGGCGTGGTGGCTTCGTGGCTCAGGGGCGCTTCCTGCACATCCTCGCGATCGAGGGCGAAGGCGTAGGCCGCGGTCTGTCCCTCGAAGTGCAGGGGCCGTATCTCGATGCGCTCCTCCGGCGTGCCCTCCTTCCACACGATGACGAGCTTGGCGTCGATGGCGGTCATGTGATGCCCGGGTGGGCGCCTGACCTCGACGCCGTAGTGACCGTCCTCCTGCTCCGTGACGTCGAAGGCCTCGATGCCCATCTCGGGATCGATGTCCTCGGGACGACTCAGGCGCAGCCCGGGGTAGGAAGCCCAGAGGGAGAGGCCCGCGTCGGGATGGGACCAGACCAGGGAGACGCGCAGGTCTCCGGCTTCACGCAGCACTCCGGCGCGGCGCATGCGCGAGTCGAGAGCCCGCAGACGATCGTCGTCGTGGGCCTCCTTGGCCGCCTTGCGCAAGAGCGCGAAGTGGACCGAAGACCAGAGCAAGGCGGTGCGCGCGATGCCCTCGGCGGAGCCAGGCTCGGCCGTCTGCGCCACGCGCTGCTCGAGGCTGAGCGCCTCGTCCAGACGACCGGCTCCAGCCGCCGCCTGCGCGAGCAAGAGCAAGACTGAGGGATCGTCCGGCTGGATCTTGGCCAGGGTCTCGTACTGCCGATAGGCGTCCTGGAACCAGCCGTGGGCGCGGTAGAGGTCGCCCAGGCGGCGGCGCGAGAGCGCGTCGTCGGGCGCGAACTCGACGATCTCGCTGAACACGCGGCGGGCCTCGGGCTCGTCGCCCATGCGCAGGAACATCTCGCCGATGGCCGTGCGGATGCCCGCGTCGATCATCGGATCCTCGCGCAGCCTGTCGGCCAGACGACGCGCACCGGGCAGGTCGTGCTGCTCCTCGAGCGTCTCGAGCAGCTGCAGCAAGAGATCGAGGTCGCTCGGGAACATCTCCGAGAGTCGGCGCAGAGCGCGCAGCTTGCCGCGACCCTCGCCCGCGCCATGCAGCACCTGCTGGATCAGCACAGCGTCGCTGTTCGATCCAAAGGCATCACGCACGGCGCGGAGCTGCTCCGGCGTGCGCACGCGCCGCAGGATGGTGCGGCGCAAGAACGAACGATCCGCGCCACCATCGAGCAGATGATAGAGCTGGATCATCCCGGGGATGGTTCCCGCCTGGTTCAGCATCAGGGAGAGGAAGGCTTGCCGGTCGCGCGTGCGCGGTAGCTCGCAGTCGTTGCGTGCCGTGCGATAGGCCTCGACCCAAGCGCTGGGTCCGTTGGCGCGCGAGAGGCGCTCACGCCACAGCGCGATGCGTCCGTCGAGCAAGAGGCTCGCGCCGGCGGAGCAGCGCCGCACGGCGTGGGCCACGTTGGACCAGCTGGTGACGCGGACGGTCGTGACGGTGGTGAACGCCGTGTTCGTGTCGGCGTAGGCGAGGGTACCGAGCGCACCCAGGATGCCGTTTTGGGCGGCCGAACGCGGATCCGGCATGGCGTGTCGGGACT
>JAACVI010000551.1 GCA_009992505.1 Myxococcales bacterium | reverse complement strand
GCTCTCGGGGGCCTGTTCGTTCTGCTCGCGCTGAGCGCCGGGGCCCGGCCGACCTCGGCCCAGGAGCGCGTACTCGAGCTGCGCTTCACGCCGGCGCCGCGGGTCCAGCTGGCGGTCTGGCTCGAGCGCGCGGACGGGACATTCGTGACGACGCTCTCGCTCACGGAGGCCGTCGCCGTGCGCGGCATCGGCAACCGACCTGGCGCGTTGCAGATGAACAGCGGCTTTCGCTGGCCCTACGGTCGACGGGAGGGCGCGCTGCCGGTCTGGGCCTGGGCCCGCGCCTCCGCGCCCGGCGCCGAGCTCTTCCCCATGGTGATCTTCCAGGATCGCACGTCCGAGGGTTGGGCCTCGCGCTCGACCACGGACGCCTCGCGCGACGACTACTTCTGCCTCTCCTTCGATCAGTCGACGACGGGTCGCGACGCGCTCGACGCCGTGACCTGCGCCAGCGTGTTCAACAGCGACAAGGGGCGCTACGTCACGCCGACGGACGTGGCCGCCGGCTACGCCGAACCGCATGATGGCAGCGACGGCCCCGAGATGCGCAAGCTCGCGGCCGGCAGCCTCTACCCACCGCGCCGAGACGTGGAGCGCTGCACGGTCCCCGGCTGCAACGATCATCCCGACGTGGATCGCTACCGCGACGACGCGCGCCGCATCATGCCCAGGGTCGACGCCGTCACCATGGCCACACCGCCCGGCGGGAGGCCGCAGCTGCTCAGCTACACGGCGTCGGCGACCTGGCCCGACGGCGAGTACGTGCTGCTGATCGAGGCGAACACGGAGGGCGACTACAACGACGTCTTCAACGACGTCAGCAACCCGACCCCGAGCGCGGGACCTTGGGACTTCTGGGCCATGACCTACGGCTACGCCTACCGAGGTCAGCCCTCCGTCGTCTACCGCATCCCCTTCACGCTCTCGAACACCGGCGGCGAATGGAGCACGACCACACCAGCGGGCTACGGCTCGCTCGAAGGCCAGGACGGTGAGCTCAGGGCGACGGGCGAGAGGATCACGGACGATCCCTCGGCCGCACCGGGCAGCGGCGCCGATCGTCTCGAGCTCGGTCCCGAGGGCTACCGCGCCCACCTGCTGCTGCCGCCGACCGCCATCTGC
>JAACVI010000147.1 GCA_009992505.1 Myxococcales bacterium | reverse complement strand
CTACTCGCAGGGCACGAAGAGCGACGGCTCCTGCTCGCAGCGACGGTCGACGCAATTGAGCAGCGCCCCGCACAGCACTCCCGCGTCCGGCTGACAGTCCACGAGGTTGTTGCAGACCTGCGCGTGGGCCGGCCGATCGGGCACCTGCGTGGTGCGGGGGCATCCGCCGAGGAACCACGCGACCAGGGCGAGGCTGAGCAGGCTCCGGCGTGACAGGCGAGGGATCATCGTGCGTCAGCGTATCGCGGGCCGTGGACGCGGGCCAGCCCGAGCCGAGGCGACGACGCGAGGACGGCACCCGGAGCGCGCGCGGCTCACAGGATCTCGTGCTCCTTCAGGCGGCGATAGAAGGTGCGCCTCGCCATGCCCAGCGCGCGAGCTGCGCGGGCGCGGTTCCATGCATGCTGGTCGAGGGCCTCGAGGATGCGTCGACGCTCCTCGGCTTTGTAGTCCGTCGGTGTCGCGGCGAGCTTCTCGACGGGCGTCGGATCGGCTGTCGGGCGCTCCTCGTGCGCGAGCTCCCCGAGTGGGCCTGGGGATCCCTCGAGCGCCAGATCCGCAGCGAGCACGACCTCCCCCGTTCCCATCACGCTCGCGTTCAGGAGCAGATGTTCGAGCTGGCGGACGTTGCCGCGCAACGGATGGCTCATCAGACGCTCGATGGCGCCCCGGCTCATGCGTCGGCGAGCGCCGCCCTTCTCGGCGAAACGCGCGAGGAAGTGATCCGCGAGCAGCGGGATGTCATCTCGTCGTTCGCGCAGCGGGGGCAAAGGCACGGCGACGACCTCGAGTCGATAGTAGAGATCCTCGCGGAAGGTCCCCGCCGCCACCAGATCGCGCAGCGGGCGTTGGGTCGCGCAGACGACGCGCACGTCGACGTCGATCGGGTCGAGGGAGCCGACGGGCGAGACCTTGCGCTCGGCCAGCGCACGCAACAGGCCCACCTGCATCTTCGCGGGCATGTCGCCGATCTCGTCCAGGAAGAGCGTGCCCCCCGAGGCGCGCTCGAAGAGCCCGGCCCGGCTGCGCTCGGCGCCGGTGAAGGCTCCTTTGACGTGACCGAACATCTCGCTCTCGATCAGCGTCTCTGGGATGGCCGCGCAGTTCACGGCCACGAAGGGCCCCTTCGAGCGCCCGCTCGCGCGATGGATCGCATGAGCCACCAGCTCCTTGCCCGTGCCGCTCTCTCCCTCGATCACCACGGGCACGTCTCGCTCGGCCACGCGATCGAGGATGGCGAAAACGCGTGCCATGGCGGAGCTTCGTCCGACGATGCCGTAGCGCTCCGGCGCGTCGACCAACCGGCGACGTGCGTCCTCGAGCGCCAGGCGCGTCTGCTCCAGAGTGTCCGTCTGGGTGTCGAGGCGCGACGCCACCTCGTCGCGTGCCGCGCGCAGCTCGGCGTTCGCGCGCTCGAGCTCGCGTCCGCGCTCGTCCAGACGCTCGAGCAGGCTGGCGTTGCGCAGGGCGATGGCCGCCTGATCCGCGAAGGCCAGGAGCAGCGTCAGATCCGCGTCGCGGAAACGCCCCGCCCGTAGCCGATGCTCGAGATAGAGCACACCCACGACGCCGCCATCGGCGCGAATGGGGACACACGCCACGGAGCGCAGCATCAACTGGTGAACCGAGAGGTACTCCGTCAGCCGCCGGTCGCCCTGGGCGTCGAGCGTCACCAGAGGCTCGCCGTCGATCAACACGGACTCGGCGATGGAGCGACTGAAGGCGATGGAGGGATCGGCCTGCGTAATGCTGGCGTGTCGATACAGATAGGGCTCGAGCCCGCCACTCTCCGTCACCAGCAGCACGATGCCGCGCTCGGCCCCGGAGAGCTCGACCGCGCTGTCCGTGATGCGCTCGAGCAGACGATCCCGGTCGTGCTCCGAGGCCAACCGCTTGAGGATCTCGAGCAGGCGCTCGGCCAAGGGATCGAGCGCGCCCTCGGGCCGTGAGGGGGCCGCCTCGGCCCTACCCGTGGCCGCGGCCGCGCGCTTGCGCACGGACTCGCGACGCGCGTCGCTCCAGAAGGCCGCCCGCAGCGAGGGATCGCAGCGCATGGCGAAGCCCTCGAGGATCTCCACCGCCTCGATGTCGTGGCGACGGGCCGCGAAGTCGGCGCCGCGCGAGGTCTCGACCTCCGCAGCCGCGGCCTCCGCGCGCCACAGCAAGTCGAGCTGCCCGAGCCGGCGCGCCTCGGATGCGAGCTCGTCCAGGGCGGCGAGCCCCCCTGACGCGTCCCCCACGGTCGCGCGCGCGCGCGCACTCAGAAGCTGGAGCTCCGCCCGCGAGAGTTCCGTCTCGAGAGAGGCCGTGTCGTGGTCACGCAGCAGCTCACGCGCCACGCCGAGGTGGGTCGCCGCGGCAGAGGTGTCCGCGGGTCCGCCGCGATCGAGCAGGCAACGGGCGAGACGTAAACACAGCCGTACGCGCTCGTCGTCCAGCGCCGCGCCGTCGAAGGCATCGAGGGCGCGCAGGTAGTGCGTGAGCGCGACGTCGGTCTCGCCTTCGGCGGCCGACACGTCGCCCAGGGCGGTCACGCCATACGCACGGAGTACGGCGTCCTCGCGTGCCGCCGCGTCCAAGACCTCCGAGAGCTCCACGCGCGCGTCGGGGAAACGTCCCTCCCAGGCCGACACCATCGCCGCCTGCGCGCGCAGCCGAAGCGACAGCGTCGGGTCGGCCGCGGTCTTGCTCTGGAGCCCCCCCAACGTCTCGCGGGCCGCGCTGGGTCGTCCACGCTCGAGCTCCAACCGCGCGAGGGCGATGCCTGCTCGAGCGGCCTCCCCCACATCCGACCCCTGCAGCGCCGGGAGCAACGACCGCGCCCGGTCTTCGAGCGTGCCGCCGGAGAGCGCACTCACCCCTGGAGGTGTCGACGCGCTCACTTCTCGTCTCCGTCGTCCTCATCCGAGAGCCGCCGACCGAGATCGCGCATGTAGCTCGAGTCCCCGTCGCCGGCCTTGTTCTTCTTCACGGTGTCGAGCAGCACGACGGGCCGCGCCCCCTCGACCGGCTCGTCGAATCCGTCGAGCGCCAAGGGAGGCAAGCTGCCTGGCTCCTCCAGCCCGAGCAGATCCTCGAGGGGCTCCGAGTCGGACGTGTGCAAGGCGTCGCTCTCGGTGGGCTCCAGCCACTCGTCCGCCACGTCCTGGGTCACGCGATCCGGGGGCGCCGGGACCTCCTGACTCGTCTCGTCCAGGAACGAGAGCATCCCGCCATCGGAGGGCGCGACGTCCACGTCGACCTGCGCCCACTCCTCGGAATCGGTCGACGCCGACACCATCGCCAGATCCTCTTCCTGCACACGCTCGCTGGGCAAGACCGAGGCCATGTACTCCGCCAGCGCGCGCGGCCCCGTCAGCCACCCATGACGCAGGGCGAAGGCCTCGAGGTGCAGATTGAACTCCGCGGCCGTGGGAATGCGCATCGTCTCGTCCCGCGCCAACGCGCCGAGCACGATGGCCTCGAGATCGGGCGGGTAGTCGTGCGCGCGCGACGAGGGCGGCGGCGCGTCGCTCTCGACGATGGCGGTCATCACCTGCACATCGTTGCCGCGATAGAGCCGGGTGCCCGTCGTGAGCTCGTACAGGATCACGCCCAGGGAGAAGACGTCCGCGCGACAGTCGACGCGACGCCCTCGCACCTGCTCGGGTGCCATGTAGGAGAACGTCCCTTTGACCGTGCCCGCCTCCGTGTCGTGGCGAGCCGCCGTCGCCGCGACGCCGAAGTCCATCAGCTTCACGACACCATCGCGAGTCACCATCACGTTCTGAGGCGTGACATCGCGATGCACGATCTCCAGAGGTCGGCCCGCTCGATCCAGGCGCAGATGGGCGTGATGGAGCGCCTCCGCCACCTGCATCGCGATGCCGACGGCGACGTGCATGGGCATCAGGCGGCCGAGGCGCACGCCCGCGCGCCAGGCGTCGGCGACCGTGAGGCCCTCGACGTACTCCATGGCGATGTACCAGGTGCCGTCGGCGTAGCCGAGATCGAGGACTTGAGGGATGCTGGGATGCCCCAGCTCGGCCAGCAGGCGCGCCTCGTACTGGAACATGCGCAGCGCGCGATCGTTCTCCGAGAAGTGCCGGAAGAGGCGCTTGATCACCACGTCGCGGAAGAAACCGCCCTCACCCCAGAGGCGGCCGACGAAGATCTCCGCCATCCCACCCGCCGCGATCTTGCGTAGTAGCTCGTAGCGGCCAAAGGGTGTGCCCCTCAATTCAACTCTCCAGTGAGGCCCGTGACCGGGCAGCGCGTGAGGAAATGCGTATACTCCAACTCCCTGCCCTCGAACAGTCTCGTCCCTGTCCTCCCCCCTCACGCTCCGCAACACGCGGAACGGAGTGTCATGCGTCGTCCCAGCCTCTGCTTCGCTCTGTTCGCACTCGCCGCCGCCATGGGCTGCTCCAAGAGCAGCACCGCACCCGCCGCGCCCAACTACGGGGCCGCCTGCGACTCCGCCACGCCTTGCGAAGGCGATCTGCTCTGCATCCTGGCGGACGAGTTCCCCGGCGGATATTGCTCGGCCCTGTGCGCCGACACGAGCTGCCCCGAGGGTGGCGTCTGCGTGGCGGACTTCCACCCTGCGGTCTGCCTCGGCGCGTGCGCCAGCGGCGCCGACTGCCAACGTGACCAGCAATGCTGGAGAGGCAGCTGTCGCCCCGCATGCACGACGGCGGCCCAGTGTGGGGGCAGCCCCGCGCGCTGCGAGAGTGGGATCTGCGTGGGCCCCGAGTGCACGATGGACAGCGATTGTGCGAGCGGGATCTGCGCGGACGGCAGCTGCGCGTCGCCGCCCATGGACGCGGGGCCTCCTCCCACCGGCTGCGGGCCGGGCGATACGTGCGATGGCGTCTGCCTGCCGGAAAGCCTGGGCGGCGGCTGCACGCCGAGCTGCACCGACCGCGGGAGCTGCGCGCGCGCGGATCTCGTCTGCTCGCCCGTCCGTCTCGACACGACGGGCGACGGAGCCCTCGACGCCGTGACCGCGGCCTGCGTCGGCGCCGACGCCACGGGCCGCTTCCTGGCCGGCCGCTGCGCGGGACAGATCGTGACCACGCAATGTGAGTCGCGCGCGTGCTACGGCGGGCAATGTCAGGAAATCTGTGACGACGTGACGGATTGCATCGCGGGGCAGACCTGCGTTGATCTCGGCGTTCCCGGCGCGACCGACCAGCGCTTCATGGGCTGCTGGTATCCCGGTCGCGGCGGCACGGTGAACAACCAGATCGTCGATCTCGGCAACGTGGACGTGCGCGCGGGCTTCTCCTCACCGCGCATGATCTTCGGCGTGGCGAGCGACGCCGTCAGCGTGACCTTGATGGCGGAGCAGACCGGCGGAGACGCCATCGACCTCTCCTTCGTCGACGTCTACGACCCGGCCGAGGAACAGCTCTTCAGCCTCAATGGCATCAGCATGCTCGAGGACCAGCCCGTCCGCTGGCTGCCCCTCGACAGCGGCGAATCGATCGCGATGTTGATCCCGAACTCCACGAGCGATCGCTTCACCTTCGAGCGCGGTCGCTACAGCTTCTTTGTCTCGGCTCTGTCGAGCAGCGCCGCGGACACGCGTAGCGCGAGCCTGCACGTCTGGGCGCGCGTGAAGCGCGCGATGGGAGCCGATGTCAGCGGCGGCACGCTGAACCTCAACGTCTTCTTGGTAGGCATCGGTCTCACCGAGGCCACCGCGCCGGCCAACGCACGGCTCACGAACTCCTTGAACGAAGCCCAGCGCATCCTCGGAGCCGCGGGCATCTCCCTCGGGACCATCACCTACCATCAGATCACCGGCGCATC
>JAACVI010000550.1 GCA_009992505.1 Myxococcales bacterium | reverse complement strand
CTGCCTGCTCTACGGCATGGCCTCCGAGAGCGCCCATCCCAAGGCTCTGGCGTTGGCGACCGCCCTCGAGGCGCACGGCGCCAGCCGTGGCGAGCACGTGTCCGGAACGAGCGCGCGTGAGGTGCTGGGTCAGGGGCTCTGCCTCGAACACGAAGGAAGCGTGCATCGCCTCGGTTCGCCCGCCTTCGTGCTGGGAGAGGCCGCGGGCCGAACGTCCGCCGACTTCGTCTACGGCGTCGACGGCGAGCTCCGGCTCGAGCTGCCCACGCGCGAGAGCCTGAGGCCCCACGCCGAGCGTGAGCTGCGGCGCCTCGAGCAGGACGGCTACGAGACCTTCATCCTGAGCGGAGACAACGACGACAGGGTGCAGGAGATGGCGCTGCGTCTGGGGGTGCCCAAGGAGCACGCCCTCGGTGCGCAGAACCCGGAGGCCAAGGCGCGTTGGGTGGCCGACCACTTCCCCGAGCAGACCTTGATGCTCGGCGATGGATTGAACGACGGCCTGGTCCTGCGCGAGGCCCTGTGCTCCGGCACGCCCGCGATCGACCGGCCCTTCATGGCCTCTCGCTGTGACTTCTACCTCGTGACGCCCGGGCTCGGTCCCATCGCCGAGGCGCTGCGTCTGACACGCAAGCTCGGGAGCGTGATTCGCGCCGATCTCGCCTTCGCGCTGCTCTACAACACCTTCGCCGTGAGCCTCGCCATGGCCGGGCTGATGCGACCTTGGCTGGCCGCGATCCTGATGCCGGCGAGCTCGCTTGCGACCATCGCCTTCACCGTGCTCGCCCTGCGTGAGCGTCGCGGTGTCCATCCCGACAGTGTGAACGCCGACAGTGTCCATCCCGACAGTGTCCATCCCGGCGTTGTTCATTCCGACGGTGTCGTGCCCGCCAATGGAGAAGCGCTGTGGACGTGATCCCGCTGATGATCTTCGTGTGCCTGGTGCTGGTGACGCTGGCGATCGGACTGTTCGCGTTCAGTGTCAAAGAGCACACCTTCGAGCACTCCGAGCGTCTCGAACTCCTCCCCTTACTGGATGATGATCCCAAGCCCTCGAGCGAAACGCGCCTTGGGTGTGACGACAACCTCAAAGCTACGAGCGCGGACCATGGAGGGTCAGGCTCAAAGGTGAAACACACATGAAAACCACGACAATCACCTACGACGACAAGATCGTCCGATGGTTCCTGTGGGCCTCCGTGGCCTTCGGTCTCGTCGGGACGCTGGCGGGCGTCTTCATCGCGCTGGAGCTGGCCTGGTGGCCGGCGAACGCCGCGCGATGGATCGCCTTCGGTCGCCTGAGGCCGCTGCACACCAACGCGGCCATCTTCGCCTTCGTGGGCAACATGATCTTCGCTGGCGTCTACTACTCGACGCAGCGCCTGACCAAGGCGCGCATGGCCTCGGATCTGCTCTCGAAGATCCACTTCTGGGGTTGGCAGCTGATCATCGTGGGCGCGGCCATCACGCTGCCTTTGGGACTGACCCAGGGCAAGGAGTACGCCGAGCTGATCTGGCCCATCGACATCGCCGTGGCGGTGATCTGGCTGGTCTTCGCGGCCAACTTCTTCTGGACCTTGGCCCAGCGTCGCGAGAAGCACCTCTACGTCGCGCTCTGGTTCTACATCGCCACGATCGTGACCATCACGGTGCTGTACGTGGTGAACAACCTGGCCATCCCGGTCTCGTTCACCGAGAGCTATCCCGTCTTCGGCGGCGTGCAGGACGCCCTGGTGCAGTGGTGGTACGGCCACAACGCGGTCGCGTTCTTCCTGACCACGCCGGTGCTGGGCATCATGTACTACTTCCTGCCCAAGGCGGCGGGGCGACCGGTCTTCTCCTATCGCCTCTCGATCGTGCACTTCTGGGGCCTCGTCTTCATCTACATCTGGGCCGGTCCTCACCATCTGTTGAACACGGCGCTGCCCGAGTGGGCACAGACCGTCGGCATGATCTTCAGCGTCATGCTCTGGGCTCCGAGCTGGGGCGGCATGATCAACGGCCTGCTCACGCTGCGCGGCGCCTGGGACAAGCTGCGTGAGGACCCGGTGCTCAAGTTCTTCGCGGCGGGTGTGACCTTCTACGGCATGGCGACCTTCGAGGGGCCGCTCTTGGCCATTCGCAGCGTGAACGGTCTGGCCCACTACACGGACTGGATCATCGGTCACGTGCACGCCGGCACCCTGGGCTGGAACGGCTTCATGGCCGCCGGCATG
>JAACVI010000549.1 GCA_009992505.1 Myxococcales bacterium | reverse complement strand
CCTTTTCGGAGCCGAGCAGGTAGGGGGCGTGCTTGGGCACGACCTCCGGGATCGGCCATTGGTCACCCCAGAGGCAGGCGCCCCCGTCCATGACGAAGGTCTGACCGGTGATGAAGTCGGCGTAGCGGCTGATCATGTAGGTGATCAGGTGGGCGACCTCTTCGGGCGCGCCGAGGCGGCGCAGGGGGTTCGCCTTGGCGGCGTCGCGCAAGAGCTCGGGCGGGTACTGGCGCGTGCCGCTGGTCTCGATCACACCGGGCGCGATGCAGTTCACGCGTAGGCCGTGCTGGCTCCACTCGATGGCCAGGCTCTTGGTCATGTTCTCGACGCCCGCGCGCGCGGCGCCGGTGTGACTCATGCCCGGGAAGCCGCGGACGACCTGCGCGATCACGGTGAGGATGCGCCCCTGCTGCGCCGGCACCATGGCCTGCTTGGCCACGGCTTGGGTCATGTGGAAGGTGCCGAGCAGGTTGTTCTTCACCACCGCCTCGAAGCCGCGCGGGCTCATGGTCAGCGCGGGCGAAGGGAACTGACCGCCGGCGTTGTTCACCAGCGCGTCGATGCGACCGAAGCGCTCGACGACGCTCGCCACGTAGGCGTCCACCGCGTCCGGATCGCGGATGTCGCAGGTGGCGTGATGCACCTCGATGCCGAAGTCCCGCTCGAGCTGCGCGGCGCGCTCGGCGAGCGGCTCGGGGCGACGCCCGCAGATGGCCACCTTGGCGCCGAGGCGACCGACCTCCTCGGCCACGCAGGCGCCGATGCCCGTGCCACCGCCGGTGACCAGGACGACCTCGTCCTGGAAGAGACCCTTCGCGTAGAGCTGATTCACGCGCGCATCCTAGCGCGAGGAAGGGCGGGTGAGGCAAGCGCGTAGCGTGCGGCGTAGTTGCGCGGTCGTCGCATCCTCGCGGGACCCCCACCGCTGCCATGCGTGATGCCCGAGCGTGGAGGCGGTCCGCCACGGGCCGGGGCAGACCACCCGAGGAAGACATGGTTCCCGCGGACCGGTTCGGGAATTCCACGCCTACGTCCCGAGGCGCGTGCGCCGGATCCACGCGCTTCGACGGGCGGCCTCCCAGAACGCGCTGCTTGCTCGCGGGGAGGCGCTGCACTACGAGCCC
>JAACVI010000548.1 GCA_009992505.1 Myxococcales bacterium | reverse complement strand
GCGGCGTAAGCGGCGCGTCCTTCCAGATCTGGGCGCGCCCCTCCGCCTGCGCCGACGGCGTGCGCGACGGGCTCGAGACCGACGTGGATTGCGGCGGCAGCTGCCCGCTCTGCGTCGATGGCCTGAGCTGTGGTGGCGACGCGGACTGCGAGAGTGGTCGCTGCGAGGCGGGGACCTGCACCAGCTGCGCTGACGGCGCGCAGAACGGCACGGAGAGCGACGTGGACTGCGGCGGCAGCTGCCACCGCTGCGTCGATGGCCTGAGCTGCGGCGTCGACGCGGACTGCGCGAGCGATCGCTGCGAGGCGGGGACGTGCACCAGCTGCTCGGACGGTCTGCTGAACGGCGACGAGGTGAACATCGACTGCGGGGGCAGCTGCCTCGGTTGCCCGGGCGGATCGAGCTGCAGCGCCGGCGTCGACTGCGCCTCGGGTGAATGCAATGCGAGCGTGTGCGCGGCACCTCGGGCGAGCTGCGCCGCGATCCACGCGGCGTTCCCGGCGAACCCGTCTGGCGCCTACACCCTCTTGCCCGATCCCACAGGCGCGCCCGCGACCGTCTACTGCGACATGACCACCGACGGCGGTGGCTGGACCCTGGTCGCCTCCACGCGCACCACCACGCTCAACGATCAGGCGAGCGCCTACTACGACGACCTCGCGACCCTCGATCCCGCGTCGGGCCACCAGGGCGTCTGGGACGGCATGCGACCCGTGATGGGTCCGAGCTCCGATCTGCGCTTCTCCTGCCGCGCCGATCCTCGAGCCAGCGCGTTCACGGTCGACCTCGTCTTCCGATCCGTCGCCTGGTACGCGGAGATCGCGACGGGCACGGACGCGGCCGCCTGCTTCGAGCAGAACGCTGGCGCCGGCTACACACGCCCGGCTCCGGCGCGCACGGATCTGATCGCCGGCGTGTCCTTGCCGCTCGGCGACGACTGGAACGCCTCGGGCTACCTCGAAGGCGAAGACAGCTGCGGCGACACCGGCGACTTCACCGTCGACTTCGACGATCGCGGCATGGACTCGAACGAGTCCGACGGAACCGATTGGGGCGAGGACGACTCGAGTCCCAAATGCGGCGTTCGCGCCCTGGCCGACGGCCAGTGGTTCATCTGGGCGCGCGAGCTGCCGTAGCCCGCGTCAGGCCGGCGAATTCGGCCTTTCGGTGGATCTTGTGAGGCCCCTACGGCTCCGACGACTACATCGCACGGCTCGACGCCGCGGGATCCTCCGCAGCACGAGCCGCAAGAGCGATTGCTGGGACGACGCCGTCGCCGAGAGCCTGTTCTCGACTCTCGAATTCGAGTGCCGCGGGCTGCATGCCTTCGTCGACGCCCAGCACGTCATCGGCGAGTACCTCGACGGCTTCTACAACACCAAGCGCATGCACGCGACCAGCGACTACTGCAGCCCCATCGAGTACGAACTCATGTCAACTCTCGGCGGCCGAGCAGCATAGTCTCCACCGTCCACTTTTCGGGGGGAAACCCCCAGACACTGCGCGTGTGCTGGGGAGGCGGCGGCTGCCACCGCGGCCGCGATGAGCGCACACACCGCGAGGGAGCGAAGCATGCGTCGAGCATACCCCGCCTGTCGCCAGGTCGCGCCTCAGCCGCCCGC
>JAACVI010000146.1 GCA_009992505.1 Myxococcales bacterium | reverse complement strand
GGTCGCAGAGCAGCGCGAGCTCGAGCCCCCCCGCGACGGCGTAACCCTCGATGGCCGCGATCATGGGCTTGGTCGACACCATGCGGCTCGGTCCCATGGGTCCGTCGCCGTCCGGCTCGAGGCGGTTGGCTTCGCCGCTCGAGACCGCGTGGAGATCGGCGCCCGCGCAGAAGGTCCCGCCAGCGCCCCATAGGACACCCACCCGAACTTCGGGGTCGGCCTCGACCGCTCGGAAGGCGTCCGCCAGGGCTCCAGCGGTCGCGCGATCGACGGCGTTCCTGCGCTCGGGTCGATGGAGCACGATGGTGGCGATTTCGCCGTTGGTTTCGATGCGTACGCTCATGCCGCAGCTTCGCGCACACGCGCGCCTCCGCCAAGCGGGGTGCGAACTCGGCCCTGGCGAGTACACTCGCGCCCATGTCGACGTCCCCGTCTTCTCGCTCCCTCCTGTTCACGCTCGCGCTCCTCCCGCTCCTCGTCTCGCACGCCGCCGCTCAGACCCCCCCTGACTGCAGCACACCGCGCCGCGCGGCCATCACCTTCCTCGCGAACCTGCCGCCCAACGCAGACGCACCCGCGAACGCGGTGGAGTGCTTCGATTGGGCGCACGCCTCGATCCCCGCGGGCGAGCGAGTCGAGCTCGCGCAGCACCTCAAGCAGGCCCTCGACATCTCGGGCTACTGGGTGAAGGTGGACGAGCTCCCGGACGAGACCTCGCCTGAAGGCCCCGAACGTCTGCCCTTGGCCGACGAGCTCTCCGACATCTACCTGCAGAAGGTCGGCGAGCGTTGGCTTGTCTCGGCGTCCAGCATTCGCGCCATCCCGCGCATCTACGCGTCGCACGTGAACGAGGGTGTGGAGCGCGCTGTCGCGAGTCTGCCCGCGCCACTCTTGGCGCAGCCGCTCTTCGGCATCGCCTGGTGGCAGATCCTCGGGCTCCTCTCCGCCATCCTGCTCGCCTTCGTGGCGCGGGCGTTCATCAGCTGGTTGGTCGCGGCCCAGGGGCGTCGACTGCTCAGGCTGCGCGGCGCGGGCGCCGACACGGACATCGTGGACAAGGCCGCTCGCCCCCTCGGCACTCTGGGCATGTCCGCCGTACTCTATTTCCTGCTGCCCGTGCTGCGCTTCGGGGCGCGCTTCAACGACATCGCCTTCGTCGCGGTGCGCGTGCTGGCCGCCTCGGCGATGGTGCTGCTCGTGTACCGGTTGGTCGATCTCGCGAGTGATGTCTTCGCGCGCCGGGCCGAGAAGACGGACACCAAGCTCGACGATCAGGTCGTGCCCCTGGTGCGCAAGACACTGAAGGTCTTCGTCGTCGCACTGGGCATCATCTTCATTCTGCAGAACATGGACATCGACGTCGGCTCCCTGATCGCCGGCGCGTCCCTCGGTGGCTTGGCCTTCACCCTCGCAGCGCGCGACACCGTCGCCAACTTCTTCGGCTCCGTCAGCATCTTCGCGGATCAGCCCTTTCAGGTCGGCGATTGGGTGGTCATCGACAGTCATGAAGGCGTCGTGGTGGAGGTGGGCATGCGCTCCACGCGTCTTCGCACCTTCGCCAGCTCGATCATCTCCATCCCGAACTCGATCGTGGCGAACGCCGCCGTCAACAACTTCGGCCTGCGCCTGTTCCGTCGCTGCACCTTCGAGCTGGGGCTGACCTACGAGACCACGCCCGACCAGATGCAGGCCTTCTGCGAGGGCGCTCGCGCGATTCTTCAGGCGAACGCCTCCGTGCGACAGGACGCCTTCGAGGTGCACTTCAGCGGCTACGGCGAGAGCGGGCTCAAGGTGCTCCTCTACTTCTTCTTCGATGTCCCGGATTGGACGCAGGAGCTGACGGCTCGCCACAACGTCTTGCTCGAGTTGCTGCGCCTGGCCGAAAAGCTCGGCGTGAGCTTCGCCTTCCCGACGCAGACCCTGCACATCGACTCGATGGCCGCGGCTCAGCCGGCGCAGAAGCTCGAGCCGAAGGGTCGCGAGGCGCTCCTCGCCGCCCTCGCGGCCTTCGGTCCCGGCGGCGAGCTCGCGCATCCCAAGGGCAGGCAGCTCTCCAGCCACGGCTTCTTCCCCGGGACGACGACCGAGAAGGGCGCAGCCAAGGGCGAACACACGAATGCGGTCGATGGCTGAGTCGAGCCCCGAGCCGGCGCGCAGCGCGCGCTTCAAACGCCTGCGCAGCTGGGCCTTTCAGGGGCTCGTCGTGCTCGCGCTCGTGCTCGGCATCCGCGCCTACCAGACGCGGGGCACGCCCACGGGGCCGGCGCCCGAGCTGAGCGGGACGACGCTCGAGGGCCAGATCGTCAGCCTCGATCAGATGCGCCGAGAGGGGCCCGTGATGGTGCACTTCTGGGCGACCTGGTGCGGCGTCTGCCAGGCGATGGAGGGCAACGTCGAGGCGGCGGCAGGCCACGGTCGGGTGCTCGCCATCTCGACCCAATCGGGCGACGCGGCGAGCATCCTGCGTGCTCTAGACGAGCGCGGGGTCGATCGCGCGAACATCACCTTCGTGAACGATCCACGCGGGCTCTTGGCCGCGCGCTGGGGCGTGTCGGCGTTCCCCACCTCCTTCTTCGTCGATCGCGAGGGGGAAATCGCCGCGACGGAGGTGGGGTACGTGACGACGCTCGGCCTATGGGCTCGTCAATGGTTGGCCGACTAGGGCCCAGGTCCGAATTTCGATCGAATTCGTGGCGAGGAACCAGGGGACTCAGGCGTCGTGTTCCTCGAAGCGCGCCTCGAGCTCGGCCAGGGTCTCGGCCGTCATCTCCAGCGTTCGCGCCGAGGCACGAAGCGCGGAACGTCCGATGGAGAGGCCATGGGCGGCCCAGAGGCGACCGACGGAGGCGAGATTCTCGACCGCGAGGGACGCTGTCTCCACGATGGGGGTTGAGGACTCGGGCTTGGTCTGTTCGTTGTTCATGACTCTTTTTCTCCGTTCTTTGGCAGGGCGTCCGATGCGACGAACGCCTGCCTCCCGGGCTCCGCGAAGAGCACGAGATACGCTTCTTCTCCGGCCGCGAGCATGCGGCCCGTACGGGCGCAGCGAGCGGCCGACGCCAGCACCAGAGGGGTGAACCCGAGCGCGCCCTCGAGGGCATCGCCGGACGGCGTCGCCGCCTCGACGCTCGGCTCGTGCTCGACGGGCTCCTCGGGAGCGCCGGTCTCCCCTGCGCGCGGGTGCCTGTTGCGCAGCCGCTGCCTCTCGTTGGCCAGGCGCTCGGCGGCGCCACGCAGCTCACCCTCGGCGCGGCGACCGACGAAATCCACCGTCTCCACCGCGTCCTCGAGGATGGTGCGGACCACGTTCGACACGGGCACCCGCAGGGATTGGGCCAGGCGTTTCAGCTCCTGCTCCAGCACCGCCGGCACTCGCGTGTGGAGCACGCGCTCCTTCTTCGATTTGGCCTTGGCCTCCTCGTCGCTCGCGGGCATCTCTTCGGGGGCGTCGTCTGCGGTCTTGTCGTGTGTCACAAAGTGCATGTAACACGGCGTGACACGCAGTCAAGTGCGTATCACACCGTGTGACAAATAATTCAGCAGTCGACGGGCGAGACTTCGTAGCTCACGACGCCTGACGAAAGTCCGGTGATCTCCACTCGATAGGTCTCGCCCGAGGCAGCGCTCCAGCCGGTCGGCGTGAACGCCACGGCCGCAGCACCGTAGCCAGCGGTCGGGATGGCCGTGGTCACGGGCATGTCCATGCCGTCGGAGACACGTGTCACACGGACGCTCGCCCCCGAGACGGATCCGGTCGACAGATACGACCACACGCTCGGGATCGCGGCCCGGGGTGTGGGTCCTGGGTTGGGCCACGACGTCCAGCTGCGGGTGCTGGTGCCGCTGGTGTCGAAGACGCCGAGACACTGGGCTCGGCCGGCGTAGCCGATGCTCACGCGACCCAGTCGGAAGTTGAGCGCCCAGCGACGATGGCCGAGGCTCGCCACTCGCTCGTCACCGACATAGAGGTCGATCGCGGAGGCCGGCGTCGACACCCCGAGGGCCAGGTTGCTTCGTCCGGCCGCGGCGGCGCCCTCGGCCGTGTAGCAGGCGAAGCTGGTCGCGGGAGCGTGATCGAGGCGCCCCTCGGCGTTCATCATCACGGCGCAGGCCTGCTCGCCCGCTTGTTGACTCGGGATGTCCGTGACCGGGCCGAGCCCGCACAGATCCCGGAACATGCTCAGGCGCCGGAGCGTGTCGGGGATGGTCTCGGCGTTCAGCGCGCCGAGGTCGCAGGTCGTGGCGCCCGGCGTCCAGCCGGAGCCCGCGTTCTCCTCGTGGCCGGCGCTCCAGATCGCGCACATGGTGGCGCTGCTGCGTCCCGCGGGATCGCCGGGTGCGGGGGCCACGCAGCCCGTCCCGCTCGAGATGAAGCCCGGCGCACACACGCAATCACCGGTCGCGGCGGCGCAGGTCTCGCCCGCGCCACAGGTCACGCCTGCGCACGGACCCCCCGGTCCTGTGTCACGCACGCCCGTGTCGGCGACGCCGGTATCACGCACGCCCGTGTCGGCGACGCCCGTGTCGGTCCGGGACGCATCCGCCGCTCCCGAATCCGGCGTCCTGCCGTCGGGCGCGCTCCCGTCGGACGCAGCGTCCATCCGTGTCGTGGCATCGACGTCCACGCCGCCTTCGCTGTCCGGCGCGAGGCCCAGATATCCTTCGCAGGCCGCCAGCATCAGCGCGATCCCGAGGGCGAAAAGGCGAGAGCGGGGAGCTCGCTGCATGCCCCATGGTAACACCAACGCCTCGCGATTGACCGCCCCCCCGCGGCTGGTAGCATCCGCGCTCCCTGATGAAGCAATCCTCCGATATCCGCCGCACCAACAAAGCTCTCCTGGCCGCGCTGCTCGCCACCGCCGCCTTGGTGGGCGCCGACCTGGGCAGCAAGGCCTGGGCCCTCTCCGAGCTCTCGGAGGCGAGGGTCGGTCAACCTCCGCCGCTGTGCGAGTCGGACGATCTCGGACGCATCTCGTTTCAGCGCGCGCGCAAGCCGCCCGTCGTGCTCGTGGACGACTACCTCGAGCTTCGCTACGCCGAGAACTGCGGCGCCGCCTTCGGGTTGATGCGCAGCTCCAGCGCCGTGGCACGCTCGGTCGTCTTCGGCATCGCCGCGCTGGGCGCCGTGATCTTCCTCGGCCTGATGTTCGTGCGTGGACGCGGAGGACGCGCCTTCGCCGCCGCCGTGCCCTTCGTAATCGCAGGCGCGGCGGGCAACATCCACGATCGCCTTCGCTACGGCTACGTGGTCGATTTCGTCCGCTTCCACTTACCGAGTGGATGGGAGTGGCCAACCTTCAACGTGGCCGACGCGGCCATCGTGGTGGGCGTGGGGCTGCTCCTGATCGACGGCTTGCTCGACGCCAAGCGACAGAAGCGGGCCGAAGCGATGATCGAGACCAAGGGCAAGTCCACGGACGAGGCCTGACGTCGGGGCGCGGCCTGCGCTACAACCTCGACTCGCCCGTTCGCGGCTACCGTCATGCATTCGCGCCTCTTCGACCTCTTCGGCGAGCCGGTGCCCGCCTACTTCACCATGCTCATGGTGGGCTTCGCGCTCGCCACCTGGGTCGGTGCGCGCTGGGCCAAGCGAAGCGGCTTCGATCACAACACCATCATCGACCTCGGCCTCTACGCCTTGATCTTCGGTGTGGGAGGCGCGCGCATCCTGCACGTGATCGCGGACGGCTACTTCTGGGACTACGTCCACCTGTGCACCGATCCTTCTCTGGTCGGCTGGCAAATCACGCGCGCGGAGTGCACCGCGGTCGCGGGCGTCTGGGACGCGGCGGCGAACGTCTGTCGCCCCGCGGGGCGCGACTGCTTCGCCTGGGCCGAGTTCTGGAATGGTGGACTCGCGTAC
>JAACVI010000145.1 GCA_009992505.1 Myxococcales bacterium | reverse complement strand
AACGTGGTCTTCCAGCCGGCCCAGATGAGCCCCGAGCGTCTGCTGCAAGGCTACCTCGACACCTGGCGCGGCTTCTACGAGACGCGCCAGAGCCTGTCCAAGCTGGACGCCCGCGAGCGCACCATCCAGTTCTGACGAAAGAAAAGAATCGCATACGACACTCCTTTTCGGTATCGCACACGATTCTTCCCTTGGCCCGGACTCGGCTCAGCGACCGAAGCGATAGTCCAGGTGCGCGCCGAAGCCGTACAGGGAATTGGCGCGCGTCGGGTAGGCGGCGGAGGACCCGAGGACCTGGTGCAGGGTTCCGTCCAGACCGAGGGAGAGACGGCCTGGTTCCATGGGGAAGGTGACCTCGACGCCAAACCTGCCCACGACACCGAAGGCCAGGTGACTCTCCTCTTGGTGAGCGTTGGCGAAGAGGGCCTCGAAGCCCAGACCGACGACGGGGTGCAGGCGCAGATAGTGCCATGGACGATACGCAAGACTCGCGGCTGCGCCGTAGATGCCTCCGCCCTGAGGCGAAGCCGCGGTGACGTCGGCTCCGAGGGCGCTCGGGGCGAGGGTGAAGCCGAGGTCGAATTCGGCCGCGCCGCGCTCGATGCCCAGGTGGATCTCCGCGGCCATGCCCGCCCGGCTGCGGTGGCGCAGACTTCCCAGGGCGCCAAAGCCCGCGCCCACGACCAGGCCGGTGTGTTCCGTGGCCTCGGAAGGCTCGAGCTCGACCGGCTCGGGCTCGACCGGCTGTTCCTGGACCCACTCGACGGGCGTGGAGATGGAGACGTACTGCTGGACCGGCGGGATCACACGCACGACTACGTCCGGCTGCCGCTGGGGCGCAACGTAGACCTGGGGCGTGACGTAGAGGATGCGCGCAGGGCTGCGGACCCAGGTCCCGCTGGACGGGTCGTAGTGCAGCGCCTGGGCCGCCACCTTCCCCGGCGTAGCCAAGGCTCCCAGGGCGAGCAGCAGCAGAGTGGATGTCGAGATCAGACGTCGAGCGCGCGGACCGAGATGCATGGCTTCCTCCGGGTGGCGCCGACGGGCGCCTGTTCGTAGAGGCAACGCCGCCGCAAGCTGGCGCTTACACCCGCGGGTCGATCGGCATCGATTGGCGTCCCGGGTACCCGTCGCGGGCGCCCCGCCTCGGCAGAAGTGCCGTACCGGGTAGGCGCCGATCCGGTACGCTTCGGGCATCGACCTGAACGGACGCACCCGGAATTTTTGACACCCGTGCGGATGTGCCCTACTCTCCGGTGACTGCTCGGAAAATCAGTGTACAAACGTTCCGTGATTGGCCCCCTTGGGCGCATGGAGCGCGGCCGCCCGAGCAAGGTCGGTTCAACGAAAGCAAGGTCGAGATGGCGGTTCAGAAGCTGACCGATAGGCAACGCGCGGTGCTCGAGTTCATCCACGACTCCATGGATGAATTTGGATACCCCCCCACCCTTCGCGAGATCGGCGGACACCTCGGCATCCGCAGCACGAACGGTGTGAACGACCACCTGCGCGCTCTGGAGCGCAAGGGCTACCTCACGCGCGAATGCATGAAGTCGCGCACTCTGCGCCTGGTGCGCGACGTGGACGGCCACGCCCTCGACGACAGCCCGGCAGAGGGCAGCCGCAGCATCGTGGTCGAGCCGGAACCAATCGACGACGACCTGATCGAGATCCCGATCCTCGGGCAGGTGGCGGCGGGTAACCTCGCGGAGGCCATCGAGGAGCCCGAGGACAGCGTTCGCATCGACCGCATGCTCGTGGGTGGCAGCCGCGACGTCTTCGGCCTGCGAGTGCGCGGCGAGTCCATGATCGACGCGGGCATCCACGACGGGGACTTCGTCTTCGTGCGCAAGCAGCTCACGGCCGAGCGCGGCCAGATCGTGGTCGTCCTGGTGGGCGACGAGGCCACCTGCAAGCGCTACTTCCCGGAGCGAGACCACATCCGTCTGCAGCCCGAGAACAGCCAGATGGCGCCCATCCTGATCCCCAAGAACGACTGGCGCACGACCCAGGTCCTCGGTGTGGTCGTGGGCGTCTACCGCAAGCTCTGACGGGCAGCGGCCTTCCACCGGGCTGGTTCGTACCGGGCTGGTTCGTACCGGGCTGGTTCGTACCGGGCTGGTTCGTACCGGGCTGGTCCGTACCGTGAGTCCATAGTAGGAATTGCCCGCATGAGCGGAGAGGCGAAAGGAGGAGATGCGGGCGCGCGCGTGGGCGTCTACGAGCTCGTGCGGCGGCTCGGCCGGGGCGGGATGGCGGAGACCTACGAGGCGGTACGCCGAGGCCACGGAGGAGTCGTGCAGCGCGTGTGCGTGAAGCGCATCCTGCCCGTCTTCGAGTCCGACTCCGACTTCGTGGAGCTCTTCCTGCGTGAGGCGCGCATCTCGGCGACGCTGAGGCACGCCAACGTGGTGCAGGTGCTGGACTTCGGGCTGGAGCAGGGCCGGCACTTCCTGGTGCTGGAGCTGGTCGACGGCGTCGACCTCAGACAGCTGCTGCGCAGACTTCTGGCGGAGGGCGAACGCCTGCCCGCGGGAGTGCTCGCACACCTCGCCGTGGAGCTGGCTCACGCGCTCGACTACGCCCACGCCGCGCGTCCCGACGGCTCGGTCGAAGGGGTCGTCCACCGGGACATCTCGCCTTCGAACGTGCTGCTGAGCCCGACCGGCGACGTGAAGCTGACCGACTTCGGCGTGGCCAAGGCGATGAGCTCACCCGGGCTCACGCGCAGCGGCGCGGCGAAGGGAAAGATCCCCTACATGGCGCCCGAATACGCGCGCGGGGAGGAGTACGACGCGCGCAGCGACCTCTTCTCTTTGGGCGTCTTGCTCTACGAATGTGCGGCCGGGCGCCGACCCTTCGACGGACCCACGGATGTCGAGACGCTCGAGCGCGTGCACGCCGGGCGGCACGTGCCGCTCTCGGATCTGAGCGGACCGGACGTGGCTCCCGCGCTGGTCGAAGCCATCGAGGCGCTGATCGCGCGTGATCCCCGGGAGCGACCGACGACGGCGGGCGCCCTGCTCGAGCGCCTGGCCGGGGCGACGCCCCCACCCTCCGCCCGACTCGTGCTCGGGCGCATGGTCGCGGAGGCCAGCCGGCGCGCGCTCGACCAGCGCGCTCAGCTCGGCCTCGAGCCCACCCTGCGCGCCAGCCCTGGAGGCACGGCCGTGGTCGCCCAGAGCGGGCCCGCGAGGTGGCGGGTCGACGCCGCCGCTCCAGACGCGGAGACTCGCACGCGCCTGCCGCCGACCACGTCCGAGGAGACCCTCGGCCGCGGCAGAGCGAAGGCCGACGCCCTCCCCGACTCCGTGAGCTCGCGCGCCGCCACGACCGAGGACGCGAAAGGCGTCGCCGACGGGTCCAACAACACCCCCGACGAGACCCGCGCCTCGAAGCCCGCACAGACACAGGCTTCGGAGGACGGAGCACAGGCGCGCGCGTCAGCCGCTGACGACGTGCGTGCCTCGGACGCGCCGGTCGCCGACACCGAGTCCGACCCGGATGCGAACCACGATGCTTCCGTCGACGCGACCGCGGGCAGCCACGACGCCACGCAAGACGCGCCCGACGCAGGGCCATCACCCCAGCACGACGCGCCTCGGGACGATTCGGCGACGGATGGCGACCTGCCGACCGAGCGCCCATCCCCGCTCGAAGCAGGCGCTCCCGCGGGTGTGCAGCAGGTGCTTCCGAGTCGCGCGTCGACGCTCGCGCTGGTGGCGCTGGGGCTGTTGATCGCGGTCTTGCTCGGCCTCGTGATTTTCCTCTTCCGGGTTGGGAACTGACCTCGCGAGGGGGCCCAGGCTCTGGTAGGAAGCGCTCATGACAGAGAAGTTGGCCGCCGCCCTCCACCACCTCGAAGCCCACACCGCGGATCACCGCGAGGCGCTCGACGAGTTCGTTCGCATCGGTGGCGTCTCCGCCAAGCCGGCACCGAATGCGACCATGCGCGCCAGCGCGGAGGCCGTCGTGCGCGAGATGGAGCGCGTGGGCCTCGAGAACGCGGAGGTGCTCGAGCTCGCGGGCGTCCACCCCTACGCCTACGCCGAATGGCTTCACGCGGAGGGCGCGCCCACGGTGCTGATCTACGGGCACCACGACGTGCAGCCCGAGGGACGATACGAGCGCTGGCTCTCGCCTCCCTTCGAACCGACGGAGCGCGACGGCAGGCTCTACGGCCGAGGCACGGTCGACGACAAGGCGGGCGTCGTGATGCATCTGGCCGCAATTCGCGCCTGGCTCGAAGGAGCCGGCGGCTTGCCCATCAACGTGAAGGTCGTGGTCGAGGGCGAAGAGGAGATCGGCTCCGAACACCTCGAGGCCTTCCTCGCCACCTACCGCGACCGCATCGACGCGGACGCCTTGGTGCTGACGGACACCTCGAACCTGGACGTGGGCATCCCCGCGCTCACGGTCTCCTTGCGCGGCCTCGCGGGCGCCACGGTCGAGGTGCGCTCATTGAAGCAGCCCGTGCACAGCGGCATGTGGGGCGGCCCCGTGCCCGATCCGGTCATGGGTCTGGCCAAGGCACTGGCCTCTCTGACCGACGACCGAGGGCGTGTGATCCCCGCGCTGCGAGCCGGCGTGCGCGAGCTCGAAGCGGACGAACGCGCGGAGCTCGATTCGCTGCCCTTCGACGACGACGAGTTCAAGCAACAGGCCGGCATGGTGCCGAGCGCCGAGCTGTGCGGAGAGCCCACGCTGCCCGTGCTCGCGCGCCTGTGGCACGAGCCGTCCTTGACCATCATCGCCCTCGAGGCGCGTCCGCTCGAGGGCTCGTCCAATCAGATCATCGAGGCGGCACGCGCGCGCATCAGCCTGCGCACCGTGGCCTCACAGAACCCGGAGGAGATGCGCGCGGCGTTGGTGAAGGCCATCCGCGACGCCGTCCCTTGGGGGCTCGAAGTGAAGATCGAGCCCGAGCCCGTGGCCGGATGGTGGCGGACCGATGCCCATGGCGCGGCCTTCGAAGCGGCGCGACGCGCCCTGGCCGAAGGCTACGGTCGACCCGCGGTGGCCATCGGCTGCGGTGGCTCCATCGGCTTCGTCGAGCCCTTTGCCAAGGTGCTGGGCGGCGTCCCGGCGCTGCTCACGGGGGTCGAGGATCCCGCGTGCCTTGCGCACTCGGAGAACGAGTCGCTCTGCCTCGCGGACTTCCACAAGGGCATGAAGTCCAACGTCCACCTCTACGCCGAGCTCGCCACCGCCCTCTCCTGAGGCGCGCGCAGGTAGCAACCGACGTCGGCCACGTTCGTGCCGGTGCTGCCGGTGACGAGCGCCCCACCCGCCGCCTCGAAGAAGCGCGCGGAGTCGTTGTCGCGCAGGGCGTCGTCGGCGCTCAGTCCGAGCGCCCGAGCGCGTCGGACGACGCTCTCGTCCAAGAACGCGCCCGCGTGCGCGCTGTCGCCATCGATGCCGTCCGTACCGAAGCAGAGCAGACGAGCGCCATCGAACTGGCGGAGCGCCGAGAGCACCAGTTCTTGATTGCGGCCACCGCGGCCCGAGCCACGCACGGTCACGGTGGTCTCACCGTAGAAGACGATGGCGTCGAGCGACTCCCGTCGACAGCGCTCCCGACACTCACGGTAGAGGGCCTCGCCGACGATGCGCGCCTCTCCCTCGATGCACTCGTGACGCTCCTCGACGCGCAGACCTCGAGCCTCGAGTGCGCCCTGCATGGCGCGCATGGCGGCGCGACCGTCCGCCACCACATGCTGCTCAATCCGTCGCGGTAGACGCAACTTCGTCGGCTCGCGCTCGAGCGCACGGCGCGAGGCGGGAGAGATCCGCTCGATCAGACCACGCCCTTCCAGCGCCGCCGGCACGTCGATCCCCTCGACCTTCGCGACCGTCGGTCCCGACGCGACCGTGGCCGCGGGGTGTCCAGGGACGTCCGAGAGGATGAGGCTGATCACGCGAGCCTCGCCCATGGCAGCGGCCAGGCGCCCTGCCTTCAGCTGCGACAGACGCGATCGAAAGGCGTTGAGCAGCTCGATGTCGACCCCGGCGCGCATCAAGAGCCTCTGATCCGCCGCGAGCTCGGGGAGGGAGAGGCCGACCACGGGCAGCTCCAGCATGGCGGAGCCCCCGCCCGAGACGAGGCAGAGGGCCACGTCGGACGCGCCCAGGGACTGGGCCAAAGAGAGGAACGCGCGGCCGTGGGCTTCGTCGCCGGGTTCGGGCCAGGGATGATGCCCCGCGAGCACGACGAGCGGCGCGAGCGCGTCCGCGTCGACACCCTCGGCGGCGGGCGCCAGCACCAAGCCCTGCTTCACGTCCACGCTTCGACAGGCGGCACGCGCCATCGGCCACGCTGCCTTGCCGAAGGCGAAGACGCTCACGGGCGGCAGGCGCTCCGCGGCTTGTAGCCGCTCCAGCCCAGCCGTCGTGGCGCGCTCGGCATCCACCGCCGACAGCGCGGCGCGCACGAGGGGCTCTGCCCACATCGCCGGCCGCCTCTCGGGGCTACTCCGCCTCGGCCTCGGCCACGGCGTTCTGACGCTGGTCCTCGAGCAGACCGAGTCCGATGGTCATGGCCCGGCGCGCGCGTTCGAGCAGCGCCTCGTCCGAGTCGAGCTTGGCCTGCGTACGGTCGCGCGCGGCCTCGAGAGAAGCGCGTGCAGCCTCGAGCTCCGCGATCTTCCCGTCCTTGGCCTTGCCCTCCGTCGAGAGCTCGTCGACCTGCGCCCTGGCCGCCGCGAGCTGGGCGTTTGCCAGATCGCGCGCTTCCTGGGTCTCGGTCAGCTGGGTCTCGAGCTCGGCCTTCTGCTCCGACAAGCGGGCCGCGTTCTGCATGCCCTCTTCGAGGCTGCGTTCGGTCTCCGCCAGCTTGCGCCCGAGCAGCGCCAACTCCTTGCCGTGGGCATCCGCGGCGGTCTTGAGGGCGTCCGCCTGAGCGGCCTCGAGCTC
>JAACVI010000144.1 GCA_009992505.1 Myxococcales bacterium | reverse complement strand
CGTGGCGTGCACACGCCGCCGCCGTCGTCCGCGCCACAGCTCGCGCCACCCGCGCTGTCGTACAGGCAGTACTGCATCGCGCCGCAGGCCACGCCTCCGAAGCCACCACAAAACGCCCCGGCGCAGGCGGCGTGGGCGTCTCGACATGCGCCGAGGTCCATGTAGGTGCTGCCGCAGTCCGTGCCAACGCAGGAGCAGCCCGTGATGCCCTCGCAGCTCGAGCCGTTCCAGGCGTAGCCGAAGAAGCCGTCGCAGGGTCCACCGTCGCCCTGCGCGTCCTGAGCGACGCAGGGGCCGGGAATCGGGCATTCGAAGATCGGACACGCCCCGGTGCCTTCGCAGAACTGACTGCCATCGCAGTCGTTGGTGCAGCAGAGCTGGCCCGGCCCGCAGACGTCACCGCCGCAGCTCGGAGGAGGGCATGGCCCACCGGGACAAGCGCCGCCCGCGGAGCACGACTGGTTTCCATCGCAGTCCGTGCAGCACGCGTCCCCCGCAACGCAGACCTCGCCGCCGCAGGTCATCACCGGGCAACCGAGCAGCGGGCAGGCGCCGCCGGGACCGTCCGGGGCCGCGCAGAAGACCTGGCTCGGGCTGCAGCCGGGGCAGCACAGCTGACCACTGGCGCAGGTGTCGAGACCACAGCTGCCCCCGTCCGACGTGCTGCCATCCGTGGCCGCGTCCACGCCGCCGTCGTCGGTCTGCACGGTGCTCGTGGCACAGCCCGCGACGAGCAGGAAGAGCGCGCCGAGTCCGCAGGTGGCGGCAGAGGTCCAGGTCGAGCGTGAGCGGATCATCGTCATCCTTCGTTCCTCGAGGAGTCCTTCGTGGACGATCCTCCGTTTTGAGTAAAGCAAGGCATATGCCAGCGTTTTTTGGCACAGAACGGCACAGATCGACAGCCAGGGAGGCCACCCGCACGCCCGCGCCGATGGTAGACTCGCGCCATGCGAACGGGAATCGTGCTCTCGGGTGGAGGCGCGCGCGGCGCCTACGAGGTAGGCGTCGTCGCGGGCATCATCGACGTGTTGAAGGAGGAAGGGCTCGACCGCTCGCCCTTCGACATCTTCACCGGCACCTCCGTCGGCGCGATCAACACGACCTGGCTCGCCGCCCACGCCGACCAACCGGACATGAACATCGAGGGGCTGGTCGCGGAGTGGCGCGGCCTCGCGCTGCACAAGCACATCCGCTTCGATCCGCTGCGCTTCTTCACGGGCAACAAGCTGGGACCGTGGATGGCGCGCCTGCGCGGGGAGCACGGCGAGCGCTGGGGTCGCTCCATCCTCGATCCGCGCGCACTCGAGGAGATCGTGGAGCGGCGCATTCCCTACCATCGGCTGCGGCGCAACGTGCAGTCCGGGGATGTGCAGGCGCTGATCGTCGCCGCCCTCGAGGTGGGCAGCGGTCGCACGACGCTCTTCGCCGATGTCGCGGACGACTACACGTTCACGGCGTCGCTCGATCCGCGGCGCCAGGCGCTCCACCAGGAGATCACGGCGCGCCACGTGCTCGCCTCCGCCGCCATCCCCCTGCTCTTCCCCTCGCGACGCATCGGTGAGCGCTACTACTGCGACGGCGGCGTACGCTTCAACACGCCCATCGCACCCGCCATCCGCGCCGGCGCCGACCGCCTCGTGGTCATCTCCCTGCTCTTCGAGGACGAGATCGTGCGACTCGAGCCTGGCGCCGCGGGCGGCGAGATGGAGGCGGCCTACCCCAGCCCGATCTTCCTGCTGGGCAAGATCCTCAACGCGCTCTTGCTCGATCCGGTGAAGTACGACCTCCAGGTCCTGGAGCGCATGAACCGACTGCTCGGCACGCTCGAGGAGACCCTCGACGCGGGTGAGATGAAGCACCTACGCGACGTCATGCGCGAGACCCGAGGCGTGCCCTACCGCAGACTCGATGCGCTGGAATTCCATCCATCCCAAGACATCGGCGATCTGGCTTCCGCCTATGCACGGCAGCTCGATCTGCGCAGCCTGCCAGCAGCCGTGTTCAGCGGCGCCGCCCATTTCCGCGGCACCATGGAGTCGGATCTGCTATCTTTCGTGCTCTTCGACGGCGGCTTCGCGGACAAGCTCATCGCCTTGGGTCGCAAGGATGCGCACGCTCATGCCGAGCGCATCCGCGACTTCTTCGCAGCGAGCTGACGCGCCCGAGGGCGCGCCTGTGCCCGGTTGCGAGCGCGGTGTCGATGCCCCAAGCCCACTCCTCTGACAGGCACGCTCCCACCGGGGGCGGCGAATGGACAACACCCCCATGACTCCCTTTTTGTACACGGACCGAGACGACGACATCGCCATCCGCCAGGCCAGCGAGGAGGACATCGACCACCTGATCGCCCTCAATCAGAAGGCTTTTCCGCTGATGGTCGAGGAGAACGTGGTCTGGAGCGCACGCCAGTTGCTGAATCATCAGCGCGTCTTCCCCGCAGGGCAGCTGGTGGCGGAGATCGACGGGGAGGTGGTCGGCGCCGTCGCCTCACTGATCGTCAGCACGGGCCGCGACCCCTACCGCGCCCACACCTACTCCGGCATCACGGACGGCGGCTACTTCCACAACCACGATCCTTCCGGCGACACGCTCTACGGAGCCGACGTCTACGTCGATCCGGCCTCCCAGGGGCGCGGCGTCGGGCCGGCCCTGTACGAAGCGCGGCGCCGCTTGTGCCGCAAGTTGAACCTACGCCGCATCGTCGCGGGCGGGCGGCTCTCCGGCTACTCGGAGGTCGCGGACGCGCTCAGCCCCGAGGAGTACGTGCGAGAGGTCGTGGATGGAACGCGCAAGGACCCCGTCCTGAGCTTCCAGCTGCGCGAGGGCTTCGTCGTGCGCCGCATCCTGCGCAGCTACATCACGGATCCGCTCAGCCGCGATCTGGCCACCTTCGTGGAGTGGCTCAACCCCGACTACATCGAGCAGGACAACTCCTCCAAGGTCCGCATCGCCTGCGTGCAGTACAAGGTGCGCAAGATCTCGAGCTTCGAGCAGTTCGCGAACCAGGTGGAGTACTTCGTGGAGACCGCCGCGGACTACCGCTCGGACTTCGTGCTCTTCCCCGAGTTCTTCTCCGTGCAGCTGCTCTCCGTGCTCGAGCCCATGTCACCCCTCGACGGCATCCGCACGCTGGCGGAGGACTTCACGGACAAGTTCATCGAGCTGATGTCCGGCCTTGCCCAGAAGTACGGGCTCTACATCATCGCCGGCAGCCACCCCGTCGACGACGACGGGAAGCTGTACAACAAGTGCTTCATCTTCGACTCCTCGGGGCGCTACATCAGCCAACCGAAGCTGCACATCACACCCTCGGAGCAGCGCTACTGGGGCATCGAGGGCGGCCACGAGCTCGCGGTCATCGCCACGCCCAAGGCCAAGATTGGCGTGCAGATCTGCTACGACGTGGAGTTCCCGGAGGCGACCCGTTACCTGGCCGACGAGGGTGTGGAGCTGCTCTTCGTGCCCTACTGCACGGACGACCGCCACGGACAGCTCCGCGTGCGCTACTGCGCGCAGGCGCGGGCGATCGAGAATCAGATCTTCGTCGCCACGGCAGGCATCATCGGCAACCTGCCGAGCGTGCCCGCCATGGACATCCACTACGGGCAGGCCGCCGTGTTCACGCCGGTGGACTTCGAGTTCGCACGCGACGGAATCCAGGCCATCGCCGACTCCAACGTCGAGACCCTGCTCGTGACCGACGTCGACATCGCGGACCTCTATCGTTCACGCTCCTCGGGCTCCGTGACGCCTCGCCTGCAGCGGCGCACGGATCTCTTCGAGCTGAAGGTGAAGCTCAAGAACCTGGACACCTCGAGCGAGCTCACCGACGCGCCGCCCATGCTGCTGCCCAAGTAGTCGGACGCCCATGCGCCCCGCGGACGGGGTCGACTTCAGAGATTCGGTACGGGGCAGCGAATCGGTCGCGCGGTGTCGGTGGCGGGCAAGGTCATGCGCGGCCTGCGAGGCGCGGCGTGGGCCAAGCTGCGGCGAATGCCGCGATCCCCGACGTGCGGCAAGAGCGCGGCGATGGCCTCGCGAATGGGCGGTCCGTCCTCGATGGTGATGGCGTCCGGGCGCTGCGCGCGAATGTCCGCGAGGACGCCATCGCCGCCCGTGGCGAGGAAGTCGCTGGTGACGAGCGTGAGCGTCTCGTCCGGCCGAATGCGTCGGCCTCCCTCGCGCGTGAGCGTGACCTCGAGCGTGCTCGCGCCTTCGTCGGGGCCGGCGCATCGGGCGCGAACGTTCACGCCCGAGACCAGCAACACACCGTGATCGCTCCCGAGGTTGCGCCGCACCAACTCCGTCAGCTCGGCGCCCGTGATGCGCACGCTGGCGTAGACGTTGTCGAAGGGAAAGGACTCGTAGAGCGAGCCATAGGTCAGCGGCCCCGCGGGCCAGTCGGCGCGCACGCCGCCGCCGTTCAAGAGCCCGACGTCGGCGCCGGGATGCGCCTCGCGCATCAGGTCGGCGAGCAGGTCCCCGAGGGGCGACTCCGCGAGGTAGCTGCTGGTGATGGGCTCACTCAACGTCGCGCCCAGGCTGCGCTCCCTGGCCTCGCGCGCGTGCTCCAGATCGGGTGCGAGTGCCGTGAGCAGCGCGGCGTCGACGACCACGGGCCGACCCTCGTACTCCCCAGGCGTACACTCGGGCACGGGCGTGTTCGGATCCTGGCAAAGATCCTGAGGCGCGAAGACGTGCGCGGAGGCCACATAACCCGTCGTGCGATCGACCTCGAGATCCACGCGTCCGAAGGCGCGCCCGTAGGCGTAGGACTCGAGCACGACCACGCCGTTCACGCGATGGGCCACGCCTCGATGCGTGTGGCCCGCGACGATCACGTCCACGAGCCCAGCGGGCAGCGCGCGCGCGACCTCGAAGATCTCGTCCTCGGCCTCGCAGCTCGAGAGGTCGTCCGCGTTGCTGAAGTCGTGGCAAAACCCGCCGGCGTGGGCCAACACCACGATGACCTCGGCGCCGGCCTCGCGCAGCGCGCGCGCACGAGTCGTCACCGTCTCCACGATCGGCGCCATGGCCAGATCGGCGACGTTGGCGTGTAGCGTGGTGCCGAGGGTCTCCTTCGTGGTGACGCCGACCAGGCCGACCTTCACCCCCCCAGCGTCGATCATCACCGTGGGCGCAACGTGGGGCCAGTCGATACCCGCGCCCGTCGCGGCCACGCGCAGGTTGGCCGAGAGCAGGGGGAAGTTCAGCTCGGCGGCGCGCGCGAGCAAGGCGCCCCGCGGATCGTCCTCGGGCGACTGGGGCGTGGCTGCCGGACCCACGGGGCCGTAGTCGAACTCGTGATTGCCGATGGTGGCCGCCGTGTAGTGCAACGCGTCGTAGGCACGCACCACGCTCGCACCCTCGACCAGGTTGGACTCGAGTGTGCCCTGGAACATGTCGCCGCCATCGAGCAGGAGCACGGCGCCGTGGTCCGCGTCTCGCGCCGCGCGCAGGTTCGACAGGAAGCCGCTCAGCACGGCCGTGCGCGCGAGGTGACCGTGCAGATCGTTCGTGCCCACGACGGACAGGGTGACGAAGTCGGGCTCCGGTGGCGGGGCCTCGGCGAACGCGACCTGGACGGGAGGCGGCGTGGCCGCGATGGGCGCGGCGGTCGTGGAGCCGCCACAGGCGGAGAGAAGGAAGGCGAAGAGGAGCGTGCGTGCATTCACGCTCCAGGCGTATCAGCCCGCAGACGCCTCGCCAATGCGCACGTCGAAAGCGCGCCTCAGGTCGCCCGGATCCGCGCCCACGAGACGCCTCAGCGTGACGCCGTCGGAGCACACCCGCTCGCCGACCTTCAGCGCGTGGGTCAAGACGACGATGTCTTCGTCGATCACCCCGACGGGCGACGTGAGGACCTCGAGCCGCTCTC
>JAACVI010000143.1 GCA_009992505.1 Myxococcales bacterium | reverse complement strand
GCTTGGTGCCACGCTCGCGCAGCAACGCCCGCGCGATCCCGAGATCGCCCAGCTTCACCTCGCCGTGCACGGAGAGAAAGACGTTGGAGGGGCTGACGTCGCGATGCACCACCCCGAGGGGCCGCCCCTCGGCGTCGGTGGCGGCGTGGACGGCGCCCAGCCCCGCGAGCAGGCGCGTGGCGATGAAGAGCGAGAGCGGCGGGCTCAGCGCCTGCCCGGTGAGGCGCAGGTGGCGCAGCAGGCAGTGCAGATCGACACCGAAGACGTACTCGAGCGCGAGATAGGGCGCGCCCTCATGGATGCCGGAGCTGAGCACCTGCACCACGTTGGGGTGAGAGATGCGCTCACCCAGGCGCGCCTCGTCCTCGAACATGCTCACGCACTCGGAGATCGCGAGCAGCTCCGGCAGCAGGCGCTTCACGACCACCGCTCGCTCGGCGCCGGCGCCAGGACTGAAGAGCGCGCGATGCACCTCGGCCATCCCGCCCACAGCCAGGCGATCGAGCAGGCGATACGGACCGATGCGCGCCTCGCTGCCCGGAGGTGAAGGCATCTCGTACCTAAGGCCCCGTCCAGAGCAGCTCGCACCGGGCGTCGATGCACACGCGAGGGTTCGGGCAGTCGCGATCTTCGCGACACTGCTCGCGGCAGACCTGCTCCGGGGCGCACACGTAGGGCTCGGGACAATCGCTGTTGTAGATGCACAGCTCCGACAACGGCTCGTCGCAGGCCGCGCTTCCGTCCATGGCGGCCACGCAGGTCGCGCCGTCGAGGCAGTCGCGATCCGTGGCGCAGGCGGTGGTGCAGGTGCCGAAGCGGCAGACCAGCGGCACCGGGCAGTCGCTGCTGAGCGTGCAGTGGCTCTCTTCGGGCAGCTGACAGCCGCCGCTCGCGGCCCCGTCGAAGCGCAGGCAACGAAGCCCCGCCCCACAGTCCCGCGAGTCGACGCATTGACGACGACAGACCTCGAGGCGACAGACCAGAGGCGAGGGGCAGTCGGTGTTGAGCGAACAACTCTCGCCCAGGTTCAGCTCCGGACGCGAGCAGGAGACGAGCGCCAGCACACTGAGCGCCGACGCCACCAGCGTCGCGAGGAGCCTCGCCCGTGGCGGTGCGTAGCGGACGATCTCGCGCTTCTCACTCATGGCCAGCTCACGTTCACGGGGGTCACGCTGCCCATGGTCGAGGCGTTGCCGAGCTGCCCGAAGGTGTTGGTCCCCCAGCAGCGGAAGCCGCTGGCCGTGCGCACGCAGCTGTGGCTCTGGCCGGCGTTGACCTCGAGGGGCACGCCCACGCCTGTCACCTCCAAGGGTGACGGACTGCGGAGCGGTGCGCCCGCGGGTCGTCCGAGCTGGGACGCGGCGTTGTCGCCCCAGCAGAAGACGCGAGAGGTGTCGGTGAGCGCGCACGCATGGCGGACGCCGCCGGCCACCTGGATCACGCCCGTGAGCGTGGCGTTCGCGCCGGGGCTGGCGCGGAGGCCGAAGGTGCCATCGCCGAAGATGCCGAAGCTGCCGTCGCCCCAGCAGCTGACTTCGTTCGTGCTGCCGAGCGCGCAGGTGAAGCTCGTGCCCGCGGTGATGCCGAGGGCCCCCGTAAGCCCGACCACGTTCACGGGCGCCGAGACAGCCGCGACGGTCGGCGCGCCGTCCCCGAGCTGCCCGAAGGCGTTGTCCCCCCAGCACTGCACGTTGCCGCCGGCCATCAGAGCGCAGCTGTGGTTGCCGCGCGCCGCCAAGGCCACGGGCACGGCGGAGAGCCCCGCGACCGCCGTCGGCGCGTTGCGATCGACCACGCTGCCGTCGCCGAGCTGGCCGCGATCGTTGGCACCCCAGCAGAAGACGCCGGTCGACGTGAGCGCGCAGGTGTGGTCTCTCCCGGCGGCCAGATCCAGCACGGCGCCCACGCCCGTCACGAGGGTCGGCGGACCGAGCACGCTGGCGGCGCTGCCCGCACCGACCTGGCCCCGGCTGTTGTCACCCCAGCAGTACAAGCCCGCCGTGGTGTAGGCGCAGGAGTGGCCGCTGCCCGCGGCGAGACGCGCCACCCCCACCAGCGACAGGGCGACCGGTGTGCTGCGGATGCCGGTCGCGTCGTCACCGAGCTGGCGACTGCTGTCGTCTCCCCAACAGCGCAGATCGTTGGCCGTCCGCGCGCCACAGTTGTGCCCGAAGCCCGCGACGAGGTTGTCGATGCCCGCGGCGGCGGCCGGCACACCCGAGTCCGGCGTGCCCGAGTCCGGCACACCCGAGTCCGGCGTGCCCGAGTCCGGCACACCCGAGTCCGGCGTGCCCGAGTCCGGCGTGCCCGAGTCCGGCGTGCCCGAGTCCGGCGTGCCCGAGTCCGGCGCGCCCGAATCCAGCGTGCCCGAGTCGGGCGGGGCTCCGTCGGATCCACCGTCCATGCCAGGGTCCACACAGCGCGGCGGATCGAGCCAATCGGCGCAGATGCGCTCCACGGGACAATCGCGGGAGACTCGACACTCGACCCGGCAGCGGTGGTCGACCGCGCAGATCCAATCGACGGGGCAGTCGCTGTTGATCTGGCAGTCGGATTGGGCGTCGTCCCGGCAACCGAGCGCTCCTGTCCCATCCGCGCCACAGACGCTGCCCGGTGGGCAGTCCCGGTCGCCCTCGCAGGCGTTCGTGCATTGGCGGTCACGGCAGACCAACGGGATCGGACAATCACTGTCCAGAGTGCAATCCGTCTCCGGGGGCAGCTGGCACGCGCCCAGGCCCTCCGAGTCTCGCACGCAGGTCAGCCCGATGCCGCAGTCACGCCCGGATCGACACTCCAGGCGGCAATACCCAAGGCGGCACACGAGCGGCGAAGCGCATTCGGTGTTCAGATCACATTGCGTGCCGGGATGGAAGCCCACGCGAGAGGAACAGGACGCCAACAGGGCGGCGCAGACGAGCCACCCGACCACGTCGCGCTTTTGCGGAGGCAGCACGAGAGCAGGGTAGCATCGAATGGGCCCTTGACGACACCTGTACGGACATTGCACAATGAGCACAACTCCTGGAGGATTCACCCTATGCGTTACTCTCTCGCTGTATGCTTTTGCTTCTCCGTTGCTGCCTGCGCGGTGGACACAGGACCTGCGCCGGGCGTGGGTGCAGACGCCGAGGCCCTGACCTACGCGGACAACTGCGTGGCCAAGGCCTTCGTGACCATCGACAACGGCGCCTTCGTCGTTGGCAAGGTGGTCGGCAACGGCACGAGCGTGCGAGGCCATTGGCTGCACCTCTCGGCGCCCATCGCGGCCCCGGCTCCGGCCGGCGGCGAGGATGACGAGGGCGACTGCGACCACGAGGGCGACGACCGTGGCCACGCGGACTGTGACCACGACGACCACGGCGGCGACTGCGACAGGGATGACGAGGGCGATCACCGCGACGGTCACGGCGATGGCGGCCACGCGGACTGTGACCACGACGACGGGGACGACGACTGTGACCACGACGAGGGGGACGACGACGACTGTGACCACGACGACGGGGACGACGACGACGGTGACCACGACGGCCATGGCGGCCCCTCGCGCCACGTGATCGTCGGCCACCCGAACTCGATCATCTGTCGTCCCAACGGCGGCTACCTCGCCCACATCGAGGGCGACGCCACCTTCGACGGCGCGTCCGGCTACACCTTCGCGCTCCAGCTCGACGACCTCAGCGCACGCGGGCTGCCCAACCTGTACGTGATCGTCGTGTACGACCCGTCCGGCGCGCTGGTGTACAGCGATCCCTTCGATCGGGTTCAGACGGGCACCTCGAGCGTGGTGATCACCGGACCGCCCTCCCTGCCGACGCCCTGAAGGAACGAATCCAGCGGCGACGAGCGCTCGGACCAGGCGCGCCAAGAGCGTCGCGTCTGCGCGCGGCTTTCGCCAGCGGGCTCGAGACGGTAGACCTGCCGCCGTGATCAAGTACATCGGCAGCAAGCGAGCGCTGATGCCGGCGCTCCTCGATGTCTTCGATGCGCTGGGCGAAGCGCGGACCGTGCTCGATCTCTTCAGCGGCACGTCGCGCGTCGGCCACGCCCTGAAGCGCCGAGGCCATCGCGTGCTCGCCAACGACCACAACGCCTACGCCGCCACGCTGGCGCGCTGCTACGTGCAGGCGGATCACGAGGAGCTCGCCGTGGTCGCGGCTCGCGAGATCGCCCGACTCGACGCCCTCCCCGGCCAGCCCGGCTACTTCACCCACACCTTCTGCGAGGAGAGCCGCTTCTTTCGCCCGGAGAACGGCGCCCGCGTCGACGCCATCCGCGACGCCATCGCCGCGCTCAGCGCACCCCCGGAGCTGGAAGCGGTCCTGCTCACCTCCTTGATGGAGGCGGCGGATCGGGTGGACTCGACCACCGGACTGCAGATGGCCTACCTGAAGCAGTGGGCCAGGCGCGCGCACAACCCCCTGAGCCTGCGCCTGCCCGAGCTTCTGCCACGCGCGAAGGCGGGCAAGGGCGAGGCCCACGCGCTCGACGTGCTCGAGGCCGCGACGAAACTCGAGGGCGACGTCGCCTACCTCGATCCGCCCTACAACCAGCACAAATACCTGGGCAACTACCACGTGTGGGAGACCCTCGTGCGCTGGGACGCGCCCGAATACTACGGCGTCGCCTGCAAGCGCGTGGACTGCCGCGATCGCCGCAGCGACTTCAACTCGCGACCTCGACACGAGGCCGCGCTCGAGCAGCTGATCGAGCGCGTGAGGGCGAGGACCCTGGTCGTGTCCATGAGCGACGAGGGCTACGTCACGCGCGCGACCATGGAGCGCATGCTGGCTCGCCGGGGCGAGGTCGTGACCCTGGCCGTCGACTACAAGCGCTATGTCGGCGCGCAGATCGGCATCCACGCGCCGAGCGGCGAGAAGGTTGGCGAAGTCGGCGCCCTGCGAAACCGCGAATACATCTTCGTGGCGGGCGAAGGGGCCGAGCGCGTGCGCGACCTCTCCGCACCACGGCCGAAGTCAGCCGATCAGGAGCGGGACCCGCAGACCGAGATCAAATGGCTCTGAGCTCGGACCGCCCTCGGGCCGAACTCAGAAGGTGACCAGGCCCACCAGGTACATGCGGAGCACCCCGGTGACGATCATCACGATCGGCATCATCAGCACCAGCAACAGGCCCATCTTGTCTTCTTCGCGCGGCTTGCTCATCCAACGCTCCTCGAGAGTCGGCCGAGGATGCATGACGAGGGGCCGACCAGCAACCCGCCGCCGACACCCTCGGCCCACACCGTCGATCTGCTCGCGCTAGTCGAAGATCTCGACCAGTCCCTCACGGACCAGGCGACGGACCAGCACCAGCTGGCCCGCCTCGTCCAGATCGCCCGGGATCTCGCCCACGCGATACTCGGCCGTATCCAGAGCGAAGCGCAGCGCCGTCTCGGCGTGAGCCGGCAGGCTGATCTCGTTGCCGTACACGGAGAGCGTCAACGTCTCGTCCCCAAGCTCGACCGCGTACAGCAGATCCGGGCGACAACCGACGCGCGAGTCGGCGCTCAGATCGTGCGCACGCGCCACCTGCATCATCTGACCCTCGAGCAGTGGGTGACGGGTCGAGCGCAGATCCGCCGCGAAATGCTGCAGCAGAACGTCGAAGTCGGCGCTCTCCGCGACCTTCTTCATCAAGGCGGCGAAGGTCTCCCGAGCGCGGACACGGTCGAAGTCCTCGTGGGCGAAGCCGGGCGGCAGCGAGCGACGGAACTCCGGGTCCGTGAGCCCGACGCGGGCGATGCCCTCGACCAGGAGATCGGTCCAGGACGAGGTCAGAACGCCGAGCGTGATGTGAAGGGAGAGGCCATCCGTGGTGTAGGCGTCGTGCATCACGCCGCGGGGCAGATAGAGCAGATCGCCGGGATGGAGCTCGAACTCCATGCTCACGTCCCCGACCTCGTGGCCATCCGCCGGATTGAAGCCTTGCCCGCGGTAGGGCAGCTCCACGGGCGTGCCGTAGACCTTCCACTGCTTCACGCCCTCGACCTGCAGCACGAAGACGTCGTGGTTGTCGTAGTGGGTTCGGAAGCCCTGCGACTCCCCGCCCGGCGTCATGTAGACGTTGGTCTGGAAGCGGTAGCTCAGCTCACGCTCCATCGAGCGGCACAGATGGGCCAGGCGGGGCACGTGGTTGTGCAGCTGCGGCAGGATGATGGTCGCGCCGTCCTCGAACTCCTTGTACAGCCGTACGACGTCGATCAGCCCGCTGGGGTAGGTGTAGTCCTCGGTGTGCAGGTTGTCGCGACGCGCGCTGGTGGCCTCGATCTGGGGATGCTCCAGCTGCATCGTCGTGATCACCCGATCCACGTCCGCGAGGGTCAGGAGATCCCGGAAGTGCTCAGGGGACTTGCGGCGTAGCAAGAGCGGCTTCTTCTCGAAGTACTCCTCCAGGAACGTCTCGACACTCGTGGGCTCGATCATGCGTTCGAAGGAGAAACTCAAGCGGGGCATATTTCCTCGTATTTTCGCGGGGTTGGGATTCTTCTGCCGGGATACTAAGAAAAAGTATCCGTTTCCGGTGAAGATTCGTTATCCAATTGCGCATAGTCAACCGACGGCATGGCGTACGCGGCTCAACGCGTCGCCCATGGGCCTGGTGGAGGAGACCAATGACGGATAAGAAGAAGACGAACACACTGGACGACAACGAGATTCGCACGGAGCGCCAAGTGGGCCGCCGTGGCGCGCTCGGCATCTTGGGCGCAGGTGTCCTTGGGGCCGCCGCCGCCGCCGCGGGCATCGCCGCACCGGGCGCCGTGGCACGCGCCACCACCGACAGTGACTCCGGTCCGAACGCTGACACCGCCGGCCATGGCCGCTCGGGCGTCTCCGACAGCGACTCCGGTCCGAACGCTGACACCGCCGGCCATGGCCGCGGCAACGGCCGCCACACGGACAGCGACTCCGGTCCGAACGCGGACTCCGCGGGCCATGGCCGCGGCAACATGGGCCACCGTGGTGGTGGCGGATCCGACAGTGACTCCGGACCCAACGCCGACTCCGCAGGCCGAGGCCGCACCGGCGCCACCGACCGCGACAGCGGCAACGGCTCCGATCGCGCCGGTCATGGCGTCTGCGCTCGTCGCGGCGTCTCC
>JAACVI010000547.1 GCA_009992505.1 Myxococcales bacterium | reverse complement strand
CTCCAGCCCGAGACGAGCTCGTGCCCGATGCCGGGCGGGGGCATGAAGCCCTTGTCCACTTGGCTGTAGATCGACCGCCGCCAGTCGTAGGTCCGAAGTTGGTTCACTCGCAGGCGCTCCACGTCGGCGTCGCAGCTCTCGCCGGAGGCGCAGGCCGGGCGCACGTCGAAGTCGAGGCCCGCGGGCGCACCGAAGCGGACGTCGGCGGAGGAGCTGTTGACGGCTGCCGGCGAATGGCAGATGCCGTTGGCGCAGGATTCCCGCATCAGCGCCTGCCCCGCATAGGCGGGCACACCATCGGCGGCGAAGACGATCTGGTGCGCGGCGTCATCGTTGGGCGTGCCGAGCGACGGCTGGCAGCCGAAGGCCAGGCTGGCGATCGTGCCGAGGAGCAGAGCTTGATGCGTGCGGGTCAGAGGCATGGGCCGAAACTTGCGACGGCGCCGCAATCAGGTCAAATGAATGCATGATCACCGGGGGCCGAGGCCGAAAGAGCATGGAGAGCGTGGCGACCGAGTTTGTCGCCTTCGGTCCAGAGGTGGGCGGTGTTCGTTTCGGGCTGGTCGGCCGCGCGCGCCCGTTCGAGGCGGGAGGCAGCGTGCAGCTCACGCTCGTATGCGAGAACCGCGGCGCGGGTCCGGTCGACGTGTTCGGCTTCGCGGAGGCGTATCCGCGCTCTCTGCGCGTGTCTCCACCCAAGGCGCATCGCCCCTACATTCGCGTCTCCTTCGGGGACGTGAACGTCCTGCACCCGCCCGAGGCCTTCATACGCCTCGACTCGGGGGAGCGCGCCGAGACGGGCCTCGATCTCTCCTTTGCCTTCGATCGACGCGGCGCGGGCGCCTTCCGGGTCGTTTTCGCCTACGATCCCGTGCGTGCGGGCGGTCGCCTGCGGGCCTACATGCCGCCGGAGGGCAGCGAAGCCCACACCGAGTTGGTCGACCTCTTGATCACTCCGCCCGAGTCCTTGAGGGACGCCGGCATCGGCCCGGAGCTCGAAGCGGAGCTCGACGGCATCCTGCTGGCCGGCGACACGAACATGGGTGGCCGTCTGCGCGAACTGGGTCCGGGCGGAGCCACCTACGCGGCGCGTCGGCTCGCGCGCGTGCTCTCCCCGGGCGCGGAGTCGAGGCTCGGCTGGCGCAGCCTCGATGCCTTGGCGCTCCTGGGTGACGCGGGGATCGCCGCGGTCCATGCGGCGGCCACCGACCTGCCCCACGCCCGCGCCGCCTACGAATTCGCCTCGGCGTGGCTGCGGCACCAGCACGGCGCGACCCCCATGGACGCCGATCTTCCCTTCGTGACCTCCCTCGAGCGAGCGGCCCTCGATCCGGCGAGCCGAGGCAACCTGCTGCTGACCTTCACGGCCTGTGACTCCGATGTGCACGGCACCCGCAGGTTGCAGGTCCTCGGAGATGGAGAGCGCATCGTCTCCGGGCGGGCGCCCCATGGGGATCGCTTGCTCAGCCGACGCAGCACGATCTCGGCGGGCAAGATGCAAGCCCTGCTCGAAGCGCTTCGCTATGGCGCGGTGTGGCTCCTCCGTCCCATGCGCGAGGCGGGCATCGTGGACGAGCCGCGACCGGAGCTCGAGGTGCA
>JAACVI010000113.1 GCA_009992505.1 Myxococcales bacterium | reverse complement strand
TCGCCACGGCGCCGGCCCCGTGAGCCGACCTTCAGACAATAGGGTGTGTCGTGTCAGGACGTCAGGGTCCACATCGGCAATGTGTATTTGAATACGCCGTCGAGTTCCCAAAGGATACCACGGGTGTGGATCGACGACTCCGATCGCCATCCGTTGTGATGGTCGGAGATATGCGCCGGCAGCTCGAAGAGAGTCGCTCTCGCCACCTCCATAGCGCATACGCGTCCCGGTTGGCTCTTGATACACATACGTGACATGTGCATCGGAGCCGGTGACAACATAGTCTGGACCGACGCTCAATACTCCAAGAGCGTTTTCTCTATTATCGCTTGCGTCCGTCTGCGCAGCTGTCGTTGTCATGCCAATAGTGACACGGTCATCTGGTGACCGCTGCCTCGAAAACATCCTGTTAACTTCAGGATTTTCTCCAGCATCAGCCGCCACACCGGGCGCCTGAGACGAACATCCTGCAAGCACGAGGAAACAGACAACTCCGAGCCACAGCCTGTCGAGTCTCTTATCGAATATCATGTTCACTGTGCCTTTCCAGTCGTGCACTAGGATACCACGCTGGCAGCGACCTTGATCTATGCACCGAGACTGTCCCAGTCTTCTTCCAGCTTGTGTCCACCACGATGCCCAGTTTAGGACTGATCGTCAAGCGGGTATGCAGGAAGCACCTAACCGACAGGAAGCATTGGCTGTCCACATGCTCCGCGTGATGAACGTTCACAAGTATCCGACGTACGCAGGATACGCACCACAGTAGGGAAGGGGCTGATGAAGAAGTTGGTCAGGATCGCGACGAGTCGACTCCGGGTTCGTCGGCCAGGCTGGTCCGAAGCGGCGCCAACTCCGCATCAACATCCGCAGCGCATTCTTGCCCATGTGCACAGGCTCCATCGCCAGCCAGACCCGCATGGAGGACAGCGGCGTCAGCACCGATCCAGCGCGCGAAGCACGTGCACCAGCCAGTTCGCCTGCGCCGACGCCAGGATCTGGAGCGTCACGTTTTCTCCTCACAGCACCGCTGCGTCGCGATCCGTCGCCGGCGCCGACTCGGTGACTTCGACAGGAACGGAGACCGCGTCGAGGCGCTCGCGGGCCTCCGCGGGGAACTCCGAACCCCAGCAATCCAGCGACGACTTCGCCGCTCCATGCTTCGCGGCGAGTTTCGCAACGGACCTCGGGCCCTGCCAGCGACGCCCCCCGATCCCGGCTTGCGCCAGAGCACATGACGCGTGGGTCATGACGCGCTAGGGTGTGCTCGTGTAGCGGCGTGGACCGGGACTCGACCCGGCCGCGACCAGCCGAACGACAGCATCATGACTCAGACCACGGACGAGCGCCTCGTGCGCCGAGTTACGGTCCCGGCCCTGCGCAGCATGAAGCGCAAGGGCGAGCGGATCAGCATGATCACGGCCTACGACGCCACCTTCGCGAGGATGCTCGACGAAGCGGGCGCGGACGTGCTCTTGGTCGGAGACTCCCTCGGCATGGTCGTGCAGGGACGAGACTCCACCCTGCCCGTCACCGTCGACGAGGTGATCTACCATTGCCGCGCCGTAGCCCGCGGCACGCGACGCGCCCACATCGTGGGCGACATGCCCTTCATGAGCTGGCAGCTCAGCCCCGAGCAGGCGCTCACCAACGCGGCGCGTTTTCTGGCGGAGGGCGGCGCCCACGCCATCAAGCTCGAAGGTGGCATCGACGCGGCGCCCACCATCGAACGAGTCGTGAGGGCGGGCATCCCCGTGATGGGCCACGTCGGACTGACGCCCCAGAGTGTCCACGCCATGGGCGGCTTCCGCGTGCAGGGTCGCACGGCAGCGGCGGCGGAGCGCGTGCTCGCGGATGCGATGGCCGTGGAAGAAGCCGGCGCCTACTCGCTCGTGCTCGAAGGCATCCCCACCGATCTGGCGGCGCGCATCACCGACGCGCTCTCGATCCCGACCATCGGCATCGGCGCCGGTCCGCACTGCGATGGCCAGGTCCTGGTCTGCTACGACCTGCTCGGCCTGACGCAGGATCTCGCGCCCCGCTTCGTGAAGCGCTACGCCGAGCTCTTCGAGAGCGGCCGCCAGGCGGCGGCGCGCTACTGCGAAGAGGTCAAGAGCGGCGCCTTCCCGGAAGAGGCGCACGGCTTCGGCGAGGTGCGTCGTGACGCCCCCGTCCTGGTCGAGGCGCGTGGCGGCGGCTACGGCCCGCGCGGATGATGGAGGTCTGCCACGAGCGCGCCGAGTTCAGCGCAGCCTGCGAGCGTGCTCGGGGTGAGGGCGGACGCGTGGGCCTGGTGCCGACCATGGGCGCCCTGCACGCAGGTCACCTCTCGTTGGCGCGGGCGGCGCGCCGAGACGGCGCCGACTTCGTCGCGTTGACCATCTTCGTCAACCCGCTGCAGTTCGCGCCTGGCGAGGATCTCGATCGCTACCCGCGCACGCTCGAGGCCGATCTCGACGCCTGCCGAGAGCTGGGCGTGGATCTCGTCTTCGCGCCCGCGAGAGACGCGATGTATCCGGCGGGCTTCCAGACCGAGGTCCGCGTCACGGGCATCACGCGGCAACTCGAGGGGGAGCACCGTCCCGGCCACTTCGACGGCGTGACCACCGTCGTCGCCAAGCTCTTCGCCAACACGGGCCGCTGCCACGCCTACTTCGGTCGCAAAGACTTCCAGCAGTGGCGCATCGTGGAGCGCATGGCGCGCGACCTCGACCTGCCCGTGGACGTGGTCGGCATGCCCATCGTGCGCGAGGCGGACGGCCTCGCCCTGTCGTCGCGCAATCGCTACCTCTCGAGCGACGAGCGTGAACGCGCGCTCGGGATCGCACGCGGTCTTCGTTCGGCCCACGACGCCTGGCAGGCGGGGACACGCCACGCGGATGCGCTCTCGAAGCTGGTTCGCCAGGAGGTGGAGCCGGCCTTCGATCGCATCGACTACGTCGCGCTGGCCTCTCCCGACACGCTCGAACGGGTCGACGGAGAGGTCAACGAAGGCGTGCTCTTGATCGCCGCCCACGTGGGCAAGACCCGGCTCATCGACAACCTCTGGCTCGGCGTCGACACCCGGCCCTAGCGTCTCAGTGTCGCGGGAGCCGGAAGATGTGCGGCCGACGCGGCGCCGGCCGACGCGGTGGCCGACCTGGAGGCGGCGCAGGCTCCGGGACGGCGGCCGACGGCGGCGGATCGACGTTCAGGACGTTGGGATCGTCGGTGCTGACCACGTGCGAGAGCTCGCGCTCGGGCGCGTCTCCAGGTCCCGAGACCAGGATGCGCACGCTGCTGCCCGGCAGCAGACCCGGAATCTCCACAGGCGGAGGTTGGGGTTCCGAGCCGTTGATGCTGACCCGTAGCTCCGCTGTGGAGGCCTCGACCCTGAGCCTCACGCGCGGGCGCTGTAGCGACACGGTCTGCCCCTGGGAACCCGCGCGAGCGGTGAACACGACCTCGGTGGGTCGATAGCCTTGGGCTTCGACGCGCAAATGATAGGAATGGCCCACCTCCACGGGAACGCTCGCCAGGGGCGTCAGGCCGGGGAGCGCGTGCCCGTCGAGCTGCACCCGGGCACCCGCCGGTGTCGAGCGAATCGAGAGCGTGGCCTCGGGGGAGCCCGGAGAGAGCAGCGCGCCGAAGGCGAAGGCGAGGACGGTCACGACGACGACCAGGCCCAGAACCCAGCGCCAGCGCCGGCGCAGGTTCGCGACCATCGCGCTCGCGGCGGAGAAGTTGGCCACCGCGGGCAGCGGCTCGGCAGAGAGGGGGGGCGGCGGGCCGAAGGGATCCATCCCAGGGAAGGAAGGCGGAGCGAAGGGATCCGCCGCTGGGATCGAGCCGGGCGGCGCGGGACCAGGTGGCGGTGGTGGGGAGTGGTGAACGGGGGCGCCTCCCCAGGGCAGCGTTGCGGCAGGGCGTGGCGTGGGCATGGGTGCCGGAGGCGGCATCACCCCGGGTGGCGGAGCCGACAGGCGGGCTACGGGTGGGGGCGCGGATGGGCGGGCTACGGGTGGGGGCGCGGATGGGCGCGCCACGGGTGGCGGAGCCACGCCCCGACCGGCGCGCTTGTCGGACAACGATTCGCGCACGCGCCGCGCGAGATCGCCGGTGGAGTCCACCATCGTGGGCTCCGGCGCGAAGCCCGGACTGCTGGTGTCGCTCTCGTCGTCCTTCGGTCGTGCGGCCGGGCGCCCGATGCCCAGAGAACGCCACAGCTCCGGGCCACCGGTCTGCACGATCGTCCGGTCCTCCTCCTCGTCGGCCTCGTCGACGGCGGGCAGGGACTCCACGATGGACACGGGACCGGTCTGCCGTCGGGCCTCGTCGGACGTGGCCGCGAGGTTGGCGCGCCGCCGATAGGGAGGGATGTCCCGACGCGTCATGTGGTCGCGTTCGTCCGCCTCGAGTTCGAAGATCACGCTCTTGGCCGAGTCGGGCAGGAAGTCGTCCGCGTTCATGGGTGGCAGCGAGTGCTCCTCCGTGGAGCCACCGCCGTCGGTCGTCATGTTGGAGGTCAGCACCTGCTCCGCCGAAGGCAGCCGGATGGTCGCCGTCGCCTTGGCCAGCTCGTCCGAGAAGGCCTCCGCCATCAGCGCCGCCATGCGGCCGGAAGCGAAGGAGGCGTTGAAGCCGTAGACGAACTGGGTCAGCGCCTGACCGAAGTCGAAGGCCGACTGGTAGCGATCCTCGGGGCGCGCCGCCAACGCCTTCATGGTGATGGCGTCGAGCTCCTCGGGGATTCCGTGGCGCACGCTGGACGGTGGGTCGATCTCCGCCTTGCGCACCTTGGCCAGCAGGTCTGGCAGGTTGTTCTCCTGATAGAGCATCTCGCCCGTGAGCAGCTCGTAGAGCACGACGCCGGTGGAGAAGATGTCGCTGCGGTGGTCCACGGGATCGGCCCAGGCCTGCTCCGGCGACATGTAGTAGTACTTGCCCTTGATCACCCCGACCTCGGTCTCGCTCGAGCGCTGAGCGGCCTTGGCGATGCCGAAGTCGACGACCTTCACCTCGCCGGCGAAGCTGACCATCACGTTCTGGGGCGAGATGTCGCGATGCACGATGCCGAGGGGGCGCCCCTCCGAGTCACGCCGACGATGCGCGTAGTCGAGGCCGTTGCAGACCTCGGCCGCGATGTGGGCGCACACGTCGAAGGGCAGCTTCTTCGAGAGCTCGCGCGTCCGGGCCAACAACCTCGAGGTGTCGGCGCCTTCGACGAACTCCATCACGATGAAGTAGGTGTGCTCGTGCTGCCCGAGGTCGAAGACCTGGGCGATGTTGACGTGGTTCAGCAGGACCGCGAGCTTGGCCTCGTCCACCAACATGTCGAGGAAGTGCGGATCCTCGGAGTAGCGCGGGTGGATGACCTTGATGGCCACGAGCTTCTCGAAGCCACCGAGACCGCGCGCCTTGCCTACATAGACCTCCGCCATCCCGCCTACGGCCAAGCGGCGCAACAGGCTGTATTGACCGAAAGGCCTGGGGAGATCCATGGGTCGCCGGCGAGACTGGGGGTTCTAGAGGACCAAACGCGGCTGTCGCCGAGCCCTCCGAGCATAGTCGGCGGTAGCCATGGCCTACAAGTTCCCCGTGCGGCCGTGTCTGGGGACGCTCCTCGTCACCCTCGTCACTAGGAAGCCGGCGGGATCGAACGGCTAGCCCTTTGGAGGTCTGCCCGGCCCTCGACGGCTGTGCTATGCCTGTGCCACACGGGCGACGATTTCCCCACCAAGGAGCCGAACGTGACGAAGAGAGAAAGCGACCGAGCCGGCAGCATTCGAGTCACCTCGGCCATGCTCAGGGACATGGGTCTCTTCGGCGGGCTCGATGAGGAGACGCTCGGCCTGTTGGCGCGCGAGCTGCCGACGCGTCACGTCGAGATCGGCGAGCCCGTGGTGGAAGAGGGCTCCCACAGCCAAGCCATGTATCTGGTGATCGGGGGCGAGCTCGAGGTCGTCAAGCGCGGGCATGGCGCCGGAGACGTGCGCGTGGCCCTCTTCGGTCCCGGCGATTGGTTCGGCGAGATGTCCATCCTCGACGTGCAGCCTCGCTCCGCCACGGTGCGCGCGGTGGCGCCGACGATGTTGTTGGAGATGACCAGCGAGCACGTGGACAGGTTGCTCTATCGACGCGACCTCAAGGCCTACTCGCTCCTGGTCATGAACATCGCGCGCGAACTCAGCCGGCGCCTGCGAGTCGCCGACGGCATCCTGGCGCAGTTCATGACGACGGTCTCCGACGCCTACGTGGCCCCGCGCGACGGCAGCTGAGCACGCCGAGTCAGGCAGCCGAGTCAGGCAGCCGAGTCAGGCAGGTGGCGCGGCTACGAACCGACGTTCGTCGCGATCCTTGAACGCCTCGAGGATGATCGTCGCCGTCTCTTCGATGGCGCGACCCGTCACCTCGATCACCATCCACTCGGGATGCGCCTTGAAGATCTTGTGGGCGAAGTCGAGCTCGGCTCGGACGTGATCGCGAAGCCCGTAGTTCGCCTCGGGCGGCATGCCGAGCTGCTCGAGGCGCTTCTGACGGATCTCGCGCAGGGAGTCGGTGGCGATGGTCAGGGCGACCACCTTGTGCGGCGCGACCTCGTACAGCTCCGGCGGGGGCTCGACGCCGAGCACGAGCGGCACGTTCGCCACCTTCAACCCGCGACCCGCGAGGTAGGTGGAGAGCGGTGTCTTGCTGGTGCGGCTGACGCCCGTGAGCACGAGGTCGGCGCGGCGGAGGTTCCGCGGCTCCTTGCCGTCGTCGCTCTTGACCGCGAATTCGATCGCCTCCACCCGGCGGAAGTACTCCTCCGAGAGCGGCATCTGGGCGCTGGGCACGTTGAGCGGAGCCGCCTCGAGGAAGGTGCCCACCTTGTGGATGAGCGAGCCGATCACGTCGACCGCTTCGACGCCGAGCTCGTGCGCCACCTGGTGGAAGTCCTCACGCAGATCGAGGCGCACCAGGGTGAACACCACCATGGCGCCCTGCTCGCGTGCCTTCTCCAGCACCTCGGCCACAGCCTCGCGGTCGCGAACCCGGGTGAAGAGGCGCACTCGCACGCGATGCTGCGGGAACTGCAAGAGGGCCGCGCGCACGACTCGCTCGGCGGTCTCGCCGGTGGAGTCGCTGACGACGAAGATGGGCTTGTCTTGCACGGTGACGGCGCTGAGCCTTCCCTGATCTGGGGTATGCAGGGCTAAGCGGCGTTACGACGGACGCGGCGACCGACGGTGCGGCCATGCATGCCTTGGACGCGACGCCTGTTCTTGGCGGCGGCCTTGGCCTTGTAACGGTTGGACTTGCCGCGCTTCTTGAGGCGGGGATCGCGCTTGACGTGAAGGTACATAGTTTCCTCGGTGGGAGCGGCTCTATAGGGGATGCGGGCGCGAGGATCAAGCCATCTGAGGCGATCTCGAGCAATCTTTTGCGGCGACCGCCCGCCTTCGCGGGTGGGTTCCGCGGGCCCAGACGGGGTCGAGGCGCGAGCGCCCCCACAGCCGCGGGCCGAAGGCGCACGAACGTACGTCGAGGGTCGTGGCGCGGAGGAACACCGCTCAACGGCCTCGTCTCGGTCCGCAGCACGCAAAAGGCCCCGCCGCGAGTTGCGACGGGGCCCATGGCAGATTCAGCTACAGCGTCACATGGGGACGCAGTCGCCGACCGTGTCACCTGCGGGGATGCTGCAGGTCTCGGTGCTGCGACACTCCGTGGAGGCGGAGCAGCTCGGCACGCACAGGCCGCCGGCGGTGCTCGGGTCACCGTCCGCGTCGGCACAGGCGTACTGCGGGCGGCAGTCCGTGGCCGCGGTGCAGTTCAGGAGGCAGCCCGTGATGTCGCCGGAGGAGCCGTCGAGATCGATGCAGCTGCCGTTCGTGCCACAGGTGTTGGTGGGCATGCCGGGGGCAAGGCAGTCGAGCACCGTGCAGTAGCCGTTGCGGAAGCCCGAGCCGTCGTCGGCCGGCGTCAGGCACAGGCCCTGGCCGAAGGGCGACCAGCAGTCGGCGTCCGCCGTGCAGGGACCGCCGATGTTGTTGGCCGCGACAGCGTTGAAGTTGCCGGGCACGCAAGCGCCGTTGTTCGCCGTACCGGCGCCGCCGACACCGTTCCAGGTGCAGGAGTAGCCGTCGCGACAGCCGCCACGGTTCGTGAGCCAGGCGGCCTGGTCGGCCATGGTCGCGCCGTCAGCGACGGTGCAGCCACCGAGGCAGAGCGAGACGCCGATGCGGCGATCCTGACAGACCGCGTCACCCGCGCAGGAGTTGCCCGCGAGGTCACAGCGGAACTTGGTGCAGTAGCCGCCGGGCCAGTCGAAGCTGGCCTCGTCGAGGCAGCGACCCTCGGCCTCACACTGGGTGTCGTCGGTGCAGGTGTCACCACCCTGAGCGCCCGCCGTGCCCGGGTTGGTGCAGCGGAAGGTGTGCGTGTCGCAGATCGAAGCCGACGCCGCGTCATAGACGAGGTGGTCGAAGTTGCTGTCCGTGCCACCGCAGAGCTGATCGGCTGCGGCGCGAGCCGAGTCACCCGTGCAGTCGGTGGGCGTCTGGATGCCCGCGATGCCGTTGGTGTCCTGGCGGTTGACCTTGCACTCGTCGTCGCCGCCGCAGCCCCGGAAGCAAGCCTCGATGCTGAGGTTGCAGTCGTAGCCGGTGCGGCAGCCGCCGTTGTCCGTGATGGACGTGGTGCACTTGGCGAGGCAGAGGCCCGCGGGAGGCGTGCCGCCCACGTTGACGCAGGTGGCGCAGTCGCCGCAGAGGGGATCGTCCGCGTTGTTCACGTCGCAGGAGGCGGTGAGGCCGCCGGTCTCGCTGATGTTGGGCGAGCAGTAGCCGCCGAGCCAGAAGATCGCAGGGATCGAGATGGCGCCGCCAGGCCCCATGTCGATCGGGTCGGTGGCGTCACCGATGCTGGTGGAGTTCTCAGCCAAGCAGCCGCCGGTGCTGCAACCACGTGCGGGGTCGCACGCGCCGCCGACGCCAGCGCAGCTGGGCGGCATACCGGTGTCCGTGCCGCTGTCGATGACGATGACGCCGGTGTCCGGACCCGCGTCCGTCATCGTGGCGCTGTCCGTGCCGCCGTCGTCCAGGCAGATGCCCGTGCAACCCGAGTCGGCGCGTGAGCTGCTGTCATCACCACAGCCCGCGAGGGCCATGGCGCAAACCAGACCCATGAGGCCGGCCCGTCCTGTCATCCTGAAAATCTCAGCCATAGCGATCCATCCTCCGCGGCCCGGAACGGGCCGACGTTGGACAGGTTTCAAGCGGGTCGTAGATCCCAATGAAAGCCTGTCAAAAATCCGCGCGACGCTACCCGGCGCGCGAAAGGGTGTCAAGCGGTCGCCCCCAGGGGTGTCCCGGGGTCGTTCCGTCGTGTGCCGACCCGACGAGAACCTCGACACGGAGTGCCTCGGGAGCTCGACGAACGGGCCACACGCCGGGCCGTGGGCCAGCTGCTGTGCACGATTCGCACCAGCGCCTCCCTGACGCAGGAAGGCCCCACCACGCGTCCGGGAACGGTCCGCAGTCGGACATTCCCTTCCGACGAGGCGGGCGTTTCGTCAACAAATGCACGGCCGATGCCGCTCGAGCTGAAGCGGACGAGGTAGACCCTAACCCTCGCGTCCGAGCAAACGCTTGAGCGCCTCGAGATAGTCCGCGCGTGTGACCAGCCCGCGCTCGATCAGCGCCAACAGGAGTGCTTCGTGCCTGAGCTCGAGCGAGGCCTCGCCGTCGAGGCGACGGGCAGGCGCCGTGATCGAGGCGTCGACCAGCTCGGGCGCGGGCTCGCTCGGTGGCTCGACCGGCAACGGGAGGCGGTTGGCTTCGACGGGCTTCGGGGCGGGCCGGAAGACGACCTTGGTCTCGCGGCGCCGATACTCGCGATTGATGGCGTCGAGCACGTCGGTGGCCACGGCCACGGAGCACTCCACGGGCAATTCGGCGGCGGCTTCGACCGCTACGACCGCCTCCTCATCGAGGGGATTGGCGAAGGCGACACGCAGGCTCTGGCCGGAAGGTCCATGGGCGACGGGGATCATCAAGAAGCGTCGCGCGTCGGCCTCGGAGAGCAGCGCCACGGCCTCCGCGTCGAAGGCGCCCGCCGCCAGGTCGAGCACGACGCCTCCGATGGCCTCCGCCAGAACCGACGCCAGATCCTCCTCGGTGCAGACTCCGGCGGCCGCCAGAGCTTGGGCGTAAGGCAAGCGTGCGAGCGCCGCCTCGCGCCGGATTTCATCCAACCGCGCGCGTTCCACCCCAAAGCGTTGCGTCAAGATGGCGTCTAGTTGCACGAGTCGTTCGTCGCCCCCCGCGATGACCCCGCCCATGGCGCGGCCCAGTTGGCGACCTCGGGTACAGCGAGGCTCGCTGCAGAAGGCCGCTGGCGGATGCTAGAGGATTCGAACCTCTGACCCTCGGCTCCGGAGGCCGATGCTCTATCCAGCTGAGCTAAGCATCCCAGGGGTGGCCGGTCTAACGGATGCGCCTGCTCCGTGCAAGCCGTGGCGTGTGGGCCGTGCACGTTCCCTAAGGGAACTTTCATGATCCCCGCAGGGCCGGTAGCATGCCCCGATTGACGTAACTCAAACAGGGCAGGTTCTAACATGGCGACTCGACGAAGATTCTTGAAGACAGTGGCAGTGGGCAGCGTGGGGCTCGGTGTCCTCGCGATGACCGGATGTGGCGACGACAGCACAGGCACGGACTCGGGCACGGCGACCGACTCCGGCACGGCGACCGACACGGGCACGGCCGACACGGGCACGGCCGACACGGGCACGGCCGACACGGGCACGGCCGACACGGGCACGGCCGACACGGGCACGGCCGCGTGCACCGGCACGACGACGAACATCAGCGCCAACCACGGACACGCATTGGACGTGCTGGGAAGCGATGTCGCGGCGGGCGCGCAGGTCGTCTACGACATCCAGGGAACGGCCTCCCACACGCACGACCTCACGGTCGCGGCGGCCGACTTCACCACGCTCCAGGGTGGCGGCCCCGTCACCATCACGTCGTCCCTGACCAACGGTCACACCCACGACGTCACCATCTCGTGCGCGTGATCCACGGCTCCGCGGTCGCGGGCCGACTGGGGCCGCGGAGCCACTGATCTTTGGGCGGAAGGCTGGCGGCCGCCTGGCGGACGCTTCCGATTTCGCCGCCAACCGCCGGGCGCGTGACGGGAAAGCGCCATGAGTTCGCGACCTCCGCGCTAGGCACGGGGCTTGAACCGGGGCGGGCATGCGTCTCCATGCACGCGCCCTGCCCGCACTCGTCGCGGCCTGGTACCTCGGCCTCCTGCTCTCGGGGCTGTGGCCCGACGCCTGGCGAGCGCCCGCCGGCGCGCTGGCGTTGGCGCTGAGCACGGGGCTCTTCTTCCGACCACAACGCGCGGCCGTGCTCTTGCTCGCCGCGGCGCTCTCCGCGGGCCTGGCCGTCGCGCCCGAGGCCGAGGCGCCCGTGATCCACGCCGGGACCGCGCGCCTCGACGCCAGGGTAGTAGAGGAACGCACACGCGGAAGCGAGCGGCTCTCGGTGATCCAGATCGAGCGCGGCCGAATGCTGGAGGACGGCGCCCCGCTGCCACGCACGCGTCTGTTGCTGGATTCGCCCCTGCCCGTCGGCGCGCGCGTGCGCCTGCTGGCCAAGCTGAGGCCCTTCGCCCGCTTCTACGACGAGACGCCCCACCCTGCCTGGCCCACGCATGGAGGCATCGCGGGCCGCGCGCGGCGGGTCGAAGGCGTGGCGCCGCGCGTCTTGTCGCGAAGCGCCGCGGCCGATGCCCTCGAGCAGGCGCGAGGACGCGCGCGACGTGCCCTCGAGCGCAGCCTGCCCGCCGACGTGGTGGGCGTTGCGCGTGCGCTGTTGCTGGGCGAAGGGGGCGCCCTCGATCCCGAGGACCGGGCGCATGTGCGAGCAGCCGGACTCGCGCATCTGATGGCCGTCTCGGGCTTGCACATCACGTTGCTGCTGGGCCTTCTCGTCGCCCTGTGGCGTGCGCTCCTGAGTCGCGTGGTGGCGGACGCGGGACGCTGGGCCGCGCTGCTCGGGCTGGTGCTCGCTTCGCCGCTGGCGGCCTTCGCGGGGAACGCGCCTAGCGCGCAACGCGCGGCGCTGACGGCGGGCCTCGCGCTGGGCATGCGCGTCCTCGGCCGGCGCGCCCACGCCCCCACCATCTCTGCCATGGCCATCCTGATGCTCACGCTCTGGGCGCCGACGGACGCGCTCTCGCCCGCGCTCTTGCTCTCGGTGCTCGCCACCTCGGCCTTGCTCGGGGGCGGCGGCGACGGAGACGCGCTCAAGCGCCTCGCTCGCAGCGCGGGACGGGCGTTGCTCGCGACCACGCCCTTCACGGCCTACGTCTTCGCCCAGGCGCCGCTGCTGGGCTGGCTCGTGAACGTGCTCGTCCTGCCGCTCTTCGCGCTCGTGCTGGTGCCGCTGACCTGGCTGCACGCCGGACTCGCGCTGGGTCTGCCAAGTGTCGCTGCCCTCACGGGCAAACCCCTGACGGAGCTCGTGCGCGCGCTGCTCGCCGCGTCCGCCGCCGCCGCGTCCGTGGGCCCCGCGTCCGTGCTCCCACCGCTGAGCTGGGCCCAGGGGCTCGTGCTGGCCATCGCCTGCGGCATCGGACTCTTCATGCGTCGCCCGCGCCATGGGCTCGTGCTGCTCTGCCTGCTCGTCTGCGCCCTGTTCGGCCTCGAGTGGAGCCTGCGCGTGCAGGAGCGGCCCCACGATCGGTTGCGCGCGACCTACCTCGACATCGGTCAGGGCGACGGCGCCATGGTCGACCTGCCCGACGGCGAGCTGATGATGATCGACGCGGGTCCGCGCGAAGGCCAGGCGCCGGAACGCGTGATCTTGCCGCTCTTGGCAGCTAGGCGTCGCGGTCACGTGGACGTCTTCGTGCTCACCCACGGACACCCCGATCACTACGGCGGACTCGAGGCCTTGCTCGACGCTGGCGTGCCGATCCGCGAGCTGTGGCTGAATCGTCAGTCGGAGCAGGAGGCGCCCGGAGAGAGCGTGAGCCGCATCATCCGGCGCGCGCGCGACTCAGGAACGCGCATCTTCTATCCGTCCGAACTGTGTGGGCGGCCGCGTCTCTTCGCGCATGCCGTGGCCCAGGTGCTCGCGCCGTGCCCTGGCTACGACTCGGGCTACGACCTGAACGACAACTCCCTCGTGCTGCGGATCCAGTACGGGCGTCATCGCCTGCTCTTCACCGGAGACGTGGAGGCGCTCGCGGAGCACGGGCTCCTGCGCCTGGGCCACGCGCTCTACGCGGACGTGCTGAAGGTGCCGCATCACGGATCGCGATCGTCGTCGACGTTGGCCTTCCTCGATCTCGTGCGGCCGCGTTGGGCCATCGTGAGCTGCGGCCGACAGAATCGCTTCGGTCATCCGCACCTGGAGACGTTGGCGCGGCTGCGCGACGTGGCCTCCTACGCGCTACGCACGGACACGGTCGGAGGCGTGATGGTCGAGACGGATGGTCGCGCGCTCCGCATCACGCCCACCCTGCCCTGGCCGGATGTGTCAGAACGACGAGCCGCCACTCACTGAACGCGGCAGGCGGCGTACTCGAGGTTGGCGTCGAAGTGGGCCGCACCCGAGGGACCGTCGAGATCGCAGCTCGCCGTGAAGGCGGCGACCTGGTCGGCGCGGTTCGCGTAGACGAGCGTGACGTCGCAGGTTCCGGACGGCAGGTAGAGACCGTCACTCAAAGAGACGCGCACCTCGGGATCGCCCACGTCGTGGACGACGACCTCGAGCGACTCGAGGCTGACGCTCCCGGGCACGCCGGCGGTGGCCCGCGCGAGGGCGAAGCTCACACCCGAGGGACCGAGCACGCAGCGTCCCGCGGGGGTGCCGGCGGGCAAAGTCTCGAGGGCGTCCTCGGACAGGCGCGTGGGTTGGGCGAAGTCGAAGCCCGACACCGTGCTGCCGACCTGAACGCTGGCGAGGCCCGAAGCCGACAGATGCGGATCCGGAGCGCAGCCGAGCAAGGAGACGAGCACGAAGAGGGGCAGGAGGCGATGAGTGGCGAAGCGCATGGAGATATTCACAGCAAGCACTATGCCACGGAAGATCGCCAGTGTTTACCAGGGGGAGCTCCGGCACGCGTGAAGTGATGTTCTCGCAGCGAGCGTGAAGCTGCGCACTCGGCTGGGCCTCAGAAGGGCTTGAGCACGGCCAAGGCCACGATCAGCAACGTCAGCACGCCGAGCAGGATACCGAAGATCCGCAGCGGACCAGGCGCCGCCGAGCCCGCCGCGACCCTGCGCAGGCGACCCGTGACGGCGCCGCTGAGCGCGGAGGCCACGAGCACGAGCGTCAGCTTGGCGTGCATCCAGCCGGCGTGAGCGTACTGCTCGCGAAAATGCGGGATCAGCACGCTCAGCCCGAAGACGAAGGCGACGACCATCGCCGGGGTCGCGACGCGCAGGGCCACCTTGCGCAGAATGCCCGCGAGCTCGGCACGAGATGCGTCAGGCGCCAGGGCGGCGGCCAGGGACACGCTCGTCAGCCCGCCGAGCCAGAGGATGGCGGCGGCCAGGTGGAGCGCGCGGAACACGAGATCGAGCTGCATCAGGCGTTCACCTGGGGCAGCGCCTTCTCGAAGATGCGGTACTTCTTGTAGATTTCGCCGCCCATGGCGCGGATGCCGAGGTTGATGGGTCGATTGTCCTCGAGCGTCCAGGACAGCTCGGCCCACTCGTAGCCCTTCGGCACACCGCGACGCGTCAGCTCGACGTACATCGCCGTCGAGAGCGCGCCGTAGCGCTTCACGCCCCTCAACTCCTTGCGCAATCCGAGCAGCATCAGTCGGGCACTCTTGGGGCCCTTCACCTTCAACCGCCAGAGCATTTTCGCGAAGCCGAAGGGGAAGAGCTTGCCGTGGATGTCGCGCGTCGCCTCGTTGAGGTTCGGCAGGCAGACACAGATGCCCATGGGCCGCCCGTCGATCTCGGCGAAGAACGCCAGGTCGGGATCGATCAGGAGCTTCATGTCGGCGGCGGCCTTGCGCACCTCGGCCGGTGTCGAGGGCACGAAGCCCCAGTTCTCGCTCCAGGCGTCGTTGAAGATCTCGAGCAGGATCTCGAGCTCGGAGAGCATGTTGCTGCGGTCGACGGAGCGGAAGCGCACCTCGGGCAAAGCGTCGACGGCTTCCCACGCCCGGGTCGCGCGAGGCGGGATCTTCTGCACGTCGTAGCGCCAGCAGAAGAGATCCTTGGCCTTGTCGTAGCCGGCCTGCTCCGCGAGCCCGGCTTGATAAGGCAAGGCGTGCGGCATCATCACCACGGGCGGATGCTCGAAGCCCTCGATCAGGGTGCCCGACTCCTCGTTGATGCTCAGGGAGAAGGGTCCACGCAGCACTTTCATCCCGCGCTCCGTAGCCCAGGCTTCGGCGCGCGCGAGCAGCGCCTTGGCCACCTCGGGATCGTCGACGGTGTCGAAGAAGCCGAAGAAGGCGGCGCCATCGTCGTGCAGCTTCAGGTGCTCGTGATCGATCTGCGCGGAGATGCGGCCGAGCATGCGGCCGTCCTTCCACGCGCTGAAGAGCGCCACCTCGGCGTGCTCGAAGAAGGGGTTCTTGCCCGGCGAGAGCCTGTCCATGAGCTCCATGTCGAGCGGCGCGACCCAGGCCGGATCGTTCGCGTAGAGCGTGTGATGGAAACGGACGAAGTCCTTGATATCCCTACCGGGACGATGCTCGCGAATCTCGATAGACATGAGGCGCGGAGCATGCCCGTGGCCGTCAGACGGAGCAAGGCGAGCGGCAGTCTCGGATCCGATGGCGCGCTCGTGCGTCCCGACGAGGTGACGCACGCGAACTTCATGCCTCGTCCTCGTCCCCGTCGTCGAGTTTCCCTCGGCCTCGCCGCCCGTGGTCTGGTCTTGCTGGTCGCGAGCGGCGCCCTGCCCAGGCTCGGTGCCGCTCAGACTCGCGGCATCCCGAGGGCCGTGCGAGCCGCGCTCGTCGGGTGTTCCACGCCCTGGCCCGGCGAGCGTTGGCGCATCGAGGCGCAGAGCAGCACGGGCCTTCGAGTCTCCGCGCAGCTCGACATGAACGTGCTTCGACACCGCTTTGGACGATCGATGGACCCAGGCCATCGGCCGAGCACGATGCTGTGGCACGCCCGGAGCGAGTCCGCGCAGCTCCAGTGCGGCCCGCGCACGCAGCATGGGCAGTTCTGCCTGGTGCGACCCGCAGACGACGGCACGCTGAGCGTCGGCGTGTACTCGCGCGGTCACGGCGGCGCCGAGCGCAGCGGACGGTTGAGATTCACGGCCACGGCGCGGCGTCGAGTCGGGTCGGCGGTGTCACCGCGCGTGCCGGCTCAGCTCCAGGACACGTGCATGCGCATCGTGCGCAGGCGAAGGCCCATCTCGAGGGGGCCGTCTTCCGATCGCTCGAAGTCGCTGACCACCTGTCGCGCGCCCGCGAGCTCGAGAGCCGTCTGGGCGTAGACGCGGAAGCCGACGCGCAACCACGCCTCGAGCGGCTGCGGGATGCGTGAGAACTCCAAGAGGCGGGCGCGCTCACCGGTTGCGTCGAACGTCACCTCGGGAAAATCGAAGAGCTGCACGAGCAGACGGGGGAGGCGTGACATGACTCGCTCGGGGCTCGTGAGCTTGAGCAGCATGCGATAGATGCCGTGGATGTCGTGCCGCGCCTGCCAGGCGGTACGGCTCTCGAGGTAGGCCTCGAGGCTCTGTCCCGTGGCCTTGGCCTCACGATCGATCAGGGCCGGGACGGGCATCACGTCGTACTTCGACGAGGGTAGAAAGGGCTGGGAGATGAACTCGCGCAGAGCGGGCTCCTCGATGGCCGCGAGCAGTGTGTCCATCCCGCCGTCGACCTCGGCGCGCAAGTAGCCCTGGGTGTTGCGGTAGAGCACGCCCTTGACGTGAAAGGGGCTTTGTCCGAACTCGAAGCGGGCCCCGGACGGCACCAACGGCGCGAGCTCCGCCACTACGCCGCGCCTCCATGGACGCGCTGCACGGCCCGCAGCCAGGCGTCGCGCTTGAAGCCAGCCTCGGGATAGCGCGCATACAAGGCGGTGAGCGCGACGATGCCAGCGCCGAGGGAGATCAAGCGCGGACGCAGACGACTCGAACCCGCGATGGCGGGCGCGAGGCTGAGGGCGCGACCGGGACTCGGACGCGGAAAGCGCTGGACCAAGGCGGCCCCGGCGCTGTCTGGATCCATCAACCCGGTGCGCATCAAATACAGCAGCTCAGGCACGCCGAGCCGCTGCGAGAAGCGCCGGAAGGAATCGTAGCCCGCGAAGACACCGCCATGGCTTCGCATCCAATCGAGCGCGTAGCCTTCGCAGCCGCGTCCCTCGGCCAGCGCCTCGGCCAGCATGCGCGCAGCGACCAGACCCGGACCGATGCCCGAACCGTGCGCGGAGAAGACCTGACGCGCGGAGTCACCGAGCACGGCGACGGAGCCCTTCGCCAATAGGTCGTGGGGACGGCCGAGGGGAATCGCGCGTGATCCGCCGAAGCGACGCCTGCCCACCCACTCGTGCTCGGCGAGGAAGCGCTCGATCATCTTCGCGCCCGAGGCGTGACCATCGGCGGGGATGGAGCCGGTCAAGATGCTGAGTTCGTCGCCGTGGAGCGAGATGTTGAGGATCGAGTAGCCGCCCTCGACCGCGGCGAAGCACAGGGTCTCGTCTTCGCCCACCTCGTGTTCGGCCAAGAACGCCTTCGCTGCGGCGACGTCCTTCAGGGCGTACACGCCCTGGGCAGCGGAGCAGATGTCGGAGGGCGGCGTCTTCGGCTGTGCGAGCAGGCGCGCCCCCGAGAGCCCGGACGCGTCGACGATGAACTCGGCCTCGACCGGCCCGGCGGAGGTCGACACACGCCGGCCCTCGATGCCGTCCACGCGCACGCCTCCTTCGAGCCGCGCGCCCGCCTCGAGCGCACGCGCCTGCAGACGTGCGACCAGCAGCCGCATGTCCACCTCGTACAGGCCACGTCGATCGATCACGATGCGCTCCGGTCCCCAACCGGCCAGGAGGTGGAAGTTCCCGCCCTCGCTGAGCAGCTCCTCGCCCGTCGGCAACGGGACGCCTGCCTCGATGAAGGCCTCGTCCGACACGCCGTTCACCCAGCGCGCCCCCGCCGCGCCGAGGTCTCCCCGCTCGAGGCAGAGCACGCTCAGGCCTCGCGCCGCAGCGGCTCCCGCAAGCGCCGCACCCGCGGTCCCCGCGCCGACCACGACGAGATCGACCGAGGCGGGCAAGGAGGTCGGAACACTCTGGCTCATGGCTGTTCTCCTGGCGCCCTATCGGGAGGTCGCGATGTACGCCCGGCTTGATCACGTCCGCGACGTGCGGGCATCTGCATGGACACACGCACGCCGTCTTCCCCCGGCGAGCTGCCCGTGGTCATGCCCGAGAGCCCCTGCGCGAAGCAGGTGGAGAGCGCGTCCGGAAGCGCCGTGCCCTGCCCGAGGCCCGCGTCGAGCTCCTCCCCGGAAGAGTCGTCCCCGGCGAGGACATGGTGGAGCGCCGCCCCGGCCAGCAGGGCGATCACGACGGCCGGCAACACGACTCGTGCACGCATGGGGACCGAGCTTAGGCCGTTCCTTCGCCGCTCGCGACTCCAGAGACGACGCCTGGAGCGTCAGCGGGACGCACAGCCCGACGGGTGCAGGTCGTAGAGTCCGCCCTCGCATGCGCTCGAAGGCGACCCGCCGCAGAGCGCTCCCGTCGATCTCAGATCTTCAGCGGGCCGACCATCTCTTCGGGCTTCACGGCGGCGGTGAATTCTTCCGCGGTCAGGTAGCCGAGGTCGACGGCGCTCTCCTTGAGGGTGGTGCCCTTCTCGAAGGCGTGGTGCGCGATCTTGGCGGCCTTGTCGTAGCCGACCACGGGGTTGAGCGCGGTCACGAGCATGAGCGAGCCGTGCAGGTTCTGATCGATGCGCGCACGCGCGGGCTCGATGCCCTGGGCGCAGTGTTCGTCGAAGCTCTCGCAGGCGTCGCCGAGCAGACGCGCGGACTGGATCAGGTTGTAGGCCATCACGGGCTTGAACACGTTGAGCTCGAAGTTGCCCTGGCTGCCGGCAAAGCCGATTGTGGCGTCGTTGCCGAAGACCTGGACGGCGACCATGGTCATCGCCTCGGCCTGGGTCGGGTTCACCTTGCCGGGCATGATGGAGGAGCCGGGCTCGTTGGCCGGGATGCTCAGCTCGCCGATGCCGCAGCGCGGACCCGAGGCCAGCCAGCGCACGTCGTTCGCGATCTTCATGCACGCCGCCGCGAGCTGCTTCAGCGCGCCGCTCGTGCCGATGAAGGCGTCGTGCGCGGCCAGCGCCGCGAACTTGTTGGGCGCCGTGACGAAGGCCTTGCCGGTGAGCTTTGCGATCTGCTCCGCCACCTTCACCGCGTACTGCGGGTGGGTGTTCAGGCCCGTGCCCACGGCCGTTCCGCCCAGGGCCAACTCGCCGAGCTGGGGCAAGGTCGCCTCGATGGCGGCGATGGCGTGGTCGAGCTGCGAGGCCCAGCCGCCGATCTCCTGACCGAGCGTGAGCGGCGTGGCGTCTTGCAGATGCGTGCGCCCGATCTTGATGATGTCGGCATAGTCCGCGCTCTTCTTCTCGAGCGTGTCGCGCAGCTGCCGCACCTTGGGCAAGAGATGGTCTTCGATGATCATCACGGCCGCGATGTGCATGGCCGTGGGGAAGGTGTCGTTGCTCGACTGCGAACGGTTCACGTGATCGTTGGGGTGCACGGGCTTCTTGCTGCCCATCTCCCCGCCGGCCATCTCGATGGCGCGGTTCGAGATCACCTCGTTGACGTTCATGTTCGACTGCGTGCCCGAGCCCGTCTGCCAGACGACGAGCGGGAAGTGGTCGTCGAGCTTGCCGGCGATCACCTCGTCCGAGGCCTTGACGACCAGCTCCGCGATCTCGGGCTCGAGGTTGTCGAGGGCGCGGTTGGTCAGCGCCGCCGCCTTCTTCAGCACACCGAAGGCGTGGATGATCTCGAGCGGGATGCGCTCGCCCCCGATGCGGAAGTTCTGCTTGGAGCGCTGGGTCTGGGCCCCCCAGTACTTGTCCGCCGGCACCTCGACGGCGCCCATCGAATCGCTCTCGTTACGCATGGCCATGATTTCCTCCGATGCCGCGCTCTACCGCGCGCTTTCGCGACGGTAAAGGAGCCCGCTCACGCCTCCGGAAGCGGCCAGAACTCCCCCGCAAATTGACCAGGGCCCGCGCTGACCTAGGATGCGCCCGATGGGCACCCGCCGACCGCTCCTGATTCTCACCCTCGCGATCCTGACCGCCGCCTCGGCCAGGCCGGCGCGCGCGCAGGGGACCGACGCCCTGATGCAGCGCCTCGCAGCTCTGGAGGCGCACCACCCCGCCGCCGTGCCCGAGGGTGCGTTGACCTCGATCCGCTACGAGCTGGAGCAGGCCTCGCGCATGCGCGACGAGCACGAGCCCGAGTCCGACGCCTGGCGAGCCCGCGCCGACCACTACCTCACGCGCGCCGAGGCGGGCGCCGATCCCTTCGCCGAGGCCAAGGGCGAGATCACGGTGCGCGCTTACCAGTCGCGCATCAGCCCCGCGCTGCAGAACTACGGCGTGTACGTGCCGCCGGACTACGACCCCTCACGCGCCTACCCCGTGTACATCGCGCTCCACGGCGGCTCGTCCAACGGCAACCTCTTCCTGGGTGTCGTGCTCGGGAACAACATGGACTGGCTGACCTACCCCGAGCACCTGTACGACGTGTACACGCCGCAGTGGTCGCCCGCGTGGATCGTGGTCGCGCCCACGGGCTTTGGGCAGGTGATGTGGCGCTGGATGGGCGAGCAGGATCTGCTCGACGTGCTGGCGGACGTGGAGCGCCACTACCACGTGGACGAGGACCGCGTGGTGCTGGGTGGGCTGTCTAACGGCGGCGTCGGCGCCTACGCCGTGGGCGCGCGTCACGCCTCACGTTTCAGCGTGGTGCAGGCCATGTCGGGCGCGCCGAGCTGGCTGCAATACCTCGGGCGCACGCGGCCCGAGGTCGAGCGCTCCGTGCGCCCCTGGTCGGCCATGGACCTGGCGAAGAACCTGACCAACACCCACTTTCGCTACTACCACGGCCTGCGCGACGGCGGCCCCATGCGCCCGGACTACGTGCGCGCCTTCGAGGCTCACCTCGACGAGCTGGGCATGGACAACCACGCGACCTGGTACGACACCGGTCACGACATCCTCTACTACGTGCATCGCCACGGTCGCATCTACGCGCAGCTCGCCGAGGAGCGACGCGACCCGCGACCCCACGACGTCTTGCTGGTGTCGGGGGACTACCGCGCCGCCGAGCAACATTGGCTTCGGCTGACGCACATCCAGAGCTATCCGGATCTGGCGAACGTGCATGGGCACGTGGAGGGCGCGCAGCTCTCGCTCGAGACGCACGGCGCCGGCGCGCTGCGTGTGGACCTGAGCCGCTGTCCTCTCGAGGGCGACCCCGTGCGCGTCGTCGCGGACGGGCAGGAGGTCTACGCGGGCCCGCGCGCTGCACTGGGTCAGGCGCTGCATCTGGTGAGACGTGGAGACGAGTGGCAGCGCGGATTCCCCGACGCGCGCGCGAGGGAGAAGCGCCCGGAGCTCTCGGGCCCGATCACGGACGCCTACTTCGACGCCATGATCCACGTCTACGGCACGGCCAACGCCGAGCACACGGATGCACTGCGCGACGCGGCGCAGCGTGGCGCCCGCGGTTGGCCTCTGTGGGCCTGGGATCTGAAGCAGCAGGTCGTCGCCGACAGCGAGGTGACACCCGAGATGATGCGCTCGGCCACGATCGTGCTGTACGGCTCACCGGGGGACAACACGCTCCTGACGCGCATGGACGGCGCCTTGCCGATCCACGTGGACGCGCACGGCGTGAGCATCGGCGACCGGCGCTTCGACGGCGACGACGTGGGCGTGCGCTTCATCTACCCCAACCCGCTCGCGCCAGGACGCTACGTGGTGGTGCAGGCGGCGGTCACGCCCGAGCAGGTTGGCGCCGCCAACAAGCTGGCCGAGTTCGGCGGCGATTGGGTGGTCTTCGACGCGCGCACGCTGCGCGGTGCTCAGCGACGCGTCTTCGGCCCGAATCGTCCTCTGGACGTGGGCTACTTCGACGACCTCTGGCGCCTCCCCGGCACGCGGACGCCGAGCGAGGGCGCGGGCCCCGACGACGGCAGCCCCCTCGCCTCGAGCTTGCCGATCCCCGAGGCGCCGCCCGTCCCGCACGCGCCACGTGAGTTCCTTGCCCCAGCCGGTGATCAGGCGGGCGACGCGGCGCGCGCCATCTGGCAGCTGATCCCCCACTTCGAGAACTTCCGCGCGCTCGTCCCGGGCGCGGTCTGGCGCGTGCGACGACAGGCGAGCTTCCCGATCCGCCCGAGCGAGGCCTGCCTCGAGGACCTGCGCCAACAGGGCGTTCTGATGCGACCCAGCCCGCCGCAGAGCGCGCTCGTGCCCACGCCCGTGGAGCTGCTGGGACCGATCGAGGGCGTCTGGCTGCGCTCGATGCATCCGGAGCGACCGCTCGTCATCTCCTGCGAGCTCGCGGCGCGCTTGCCCGCCCTGATGCGTGTCTTGAAAGAGCGGGGCGTGCTGGGCGTGGACATCCTCTCGGCCTATCGCGATCACCCGCGCACGAGCTTCCACACCATGGGACTCGGCCTCGACCTCGCGCGCTTCTGGACGAGCACGGGCTGGCTCTCGGTGCTCGACGACTACGCGGCCACGCCCGACCAGGGCACGTGCACGGGACCGGCTCCTTCGGGCGCCAAGGCCCGACGCCTGCGAGCCATCGCCTGCGCCATCTCCCGCAGCGATCTCTTCTCGTCCGTGCTCACGCCGAACTACAACGAAGGCCATCGGGACCACCTTCACCTCGACGCCCGCCCCGACGACCCGCGGCTCTTCCTGCGCTGACGCATCCGACGCGCGGCCTCGCGGCTCGAACACGCGCGCGTCGATCGTGGTCGGGAATCGGCGCGCCGGAGCCGGCGGTTGTTCCCGTCATGCGACCCCGACGTACTGCCGAATTCTTTACGCATCCGAGGCGCCGTGAGAGCACTTCAAACATGTCCACGGCGCGCGCGTCCGTCCTCTTCCTCGTCCTCTCCCTGGCGCTGACTCAGGCCTGTACGGGTGGCCTCGGCGCCCCCGACGCCGACACGGGCACGGGCACGCTCGACGCAGGTGCGCCCACGGCGGCGGAGCTACAAGTCCAGCGCCGGGCCGCGGCCCGAGCCCGCGCCGTGGAGGCCCGCCTCGCCGAACGTGAGCAGCGGGCACGGGCGAGAGCCCTCGAAGCTGCGCGACCGCAGGCCGAAGCCGCGGCGGGCGAGCGCGCCGAGCGTGCAGAGCGCGCTCGCGTCGAGGCTGACCGCATCGCCTTCGAGACGCGCTGGCCGATGGGTGGCGTCGCGTTCCATTTCCTGACCCGCGTCTACGCCGAGCCCAACGCGAACGCGACCGTCATCGGCTACATGCGTCGTGGCGCCCGTTTCCGTGCCGGACAACGCGCCGCAGGCGTGGGCTGCGCTCGCGGATTCTTCCCGGTGCCGGGTGGAGGCTTCGTCTGCCGCGGGGAAGGCACGAAGATAGGTGCGGACCCGCAGAGCTTCGAGCCCTCGCCGGTGCCGCCCGCCATCGACGACGCCCTGCCCTACGCCTACGTCTGGGTCGCCCACGACCACGAACCCGAGTTCTGGCGCCTGCCCACGGTCGCGGAAGAGGCCGAAGCACGCGCGGCCATCGCGCGCAGCCTGGCGCGCGCCGCGAACGCAGCGACGGCGGCCCCGGCGGCCCCGACGCCCGAGTCCCAGCCCGACGACGCGGCTGGCGATGACGGGGTCGAGGCACCTCCGCCTCCGGGCACGGACGACGACAGCGACGACGCTGACCGTCTGGTGGCCGAAGAGGGAACCGTGGCGACGGTGACCGCGGCCCCCATCAGGCGCGCGCCCGACGCCGGAGTCGCAACGGACGGCGGGGTCCCGGCCATGCCCAGCATCCTGAGGCGCGTCCTGCGTCGAGGCTTCTACGTCAGCGTGGATCACGAGGAGCGCGATGGGAATCGCCGCTTCCTGCGCACGATCCGCGGGGGCTACGTGAGCGCGGACGCCGTGACGCCCAACGATCCGCCCGACCATCGTGGCGTCGTTCTGGGTGGCGCGTGGCAGCTCCCCGTGGCCTTCGTCTACCGCGACGGCACGCATCGATTGCTGCGCGACCCCAGCAGCGGTCGGCTCTCCGACGACGGCATCGTCGCGCGCCTGACGCCCTTCCCTGTCGCGGAAGAGATCCGGCGCGGCGACCACCCCTACGCCGTGTCCTCGGACGGGTTTCTGGTGCGCTCCTCGTCGCTGCGCATCGCTCGCGTGCATGCACGACCCGCCGGCGTCGGCCCGCAGGAGCGCTGGATCCACGTGGATCTCGATACCCAGACTCTGGTCGCCTACGTGGGCGACGACCCGAACTTCGCCACGGTGGTCTCGAGCGGTCGCGAGGGCCACGACACGCCGACCGGCCTGTTCCACATCCAGTCCAAGCATCTGTCGACGACCATGGACGACCTCGGTCGAGGCGAGGAGTCCTACCTGATCGAGGACGTGCCCTGGACGATGTACTTCGAGGGCAACTTCGCCCTGCACGCCGCCTTCTGGCACTCCGCGTTTGGCCACGTGAAGAGCCATGGCTGTGTGAACCTGGCCCCTGCGGACGCACGCTATCTCTTCCAGTGGAGCCTACCGACGCTGCCCGACTCCTGGCACGGCGTGTTCGCCCGCGTGGGCGAGCCGGGCACCGCGGTCTGGATCACGCGGGCGGCCCCTCCGGCCAGCACACCCGCGAATGCCGCGCCCTAGCGTTCTCCGTTTGGACGTGGGGCGATGCGCACGCGCGAGCCCGCGCACGCTGCACTCGACTCGTGCCTCGCTCGAGGGCGCGGGCTTGACGCATTGCTCGCTCAAACGTACGCAGCCCCCGTGCATCCCTCGAGGCCCACGGCGCCTTCGCGACCCTGCCCCGCCTGCGGGCGCCCGGTCGACCCGCTGAGGGCCGCCGAGGTCGTCGCGCTCGAGACCGGGCTGCGCTTCCTGTGCGACGAGGCCTGCCGCAAGCACTTCGGCGAAGGCGAGCGACCTCACGAGGAGCCTCGCCAGCCGCGGCGTGACCCCACCCTGACCGAGCTCGTGCGCGAGGCGACCCGTACCACGCTGCCCGGCGCCCTGCGCGCACCCACGGCCGCCCAGCCCGAGAGCGCCGAAGAGGGCTTGCGCCTACCCCTGATCGCCAGCTTGCTCGCTGCCGTGCTCGGGCTCGCCGCCACCTCCCTCGCGGCGGCCTGGTTGAGCGCCGGAGCCACGCTGCTCGCCTCCCTCGCGACCTTGAGCTCGAGCGCGAGTCTGCGGCGCGAGGTCGGCTTCCCCGCCTGGTTGGGCGCGCCCCTGGGCGCGAGCCTGGCGGCGGCAGCGGCCCTGTGGGCACGATTGGACGACCCCACGGCGTGGCTCGGCTTGGCAGGAGCGGGCGTCGCCTCGCTGGCGGTCGTCGGCCGCGTCTGGCTCGACCGCCGCGCGCGCGCGCCCGTGCACGCCGTGACCTCGAGCTTGGCCGAGCGCATTCCACGCGGCGCCCGGGTGCCGCGAAGGGACGACGACTCCCTGGCGCTGACCTACGACGAAGTGCGCGACGAGTTCGTGCGCTCTGGCGACGAGGTGATGGCGCTCGAGGGTGAGGTCGTGACCGTGGACGGAGTCGTGCGTGCGGGCGACGCGATGGTCTGGCTGCATCCGACGGCGGCCGCCCCGAGCCCACGCAAGGAAGGCGATCCGGTGCTGGCCGGGGCACGGGTCGAGAGCGGCGCCATCCGCGTGCTCGCGACGCGCGTGGGCGACGAACGCGCGCTGCTGCGCATGGCACGCTTCGGGGTCGACCGCGGGCGAGGAGCAGCCGCCTCCGCGCGCTTCGCCGGTCGCATCACCCGCTGGGGTGGTCTGTTCGCCTTCGGGGCCGCGCTCAGCGGCCTCGCGTTGACGGGCATGCCTGGCTTCGCGGGTCGTCTGGCCGCGGCCGCCGCAGTGCTCCTGGCCGCACCGCTGCTGGCCGCGCGCCGCTCCGCCGAGCTGCCCCTCGAAGCCGCCGCGGCCGCTGCCGCAGAGCGCGGCATCGTCTTCCGCGACGCGCTCGCCCTCGAGACGGCGGGGCACCTCAGCGTGGTGGCCCTTTCGGCGCGTGGCACGGTCACGACGGGCGCGCCCACCGTGGTGGCGATTCACCCCATCGATGGCGCCTCGGCGGACGCCAGCCTCGCCCTGGCCGCCGCCTGCGAAGCCACGCTGACGGAGCACCCCATCGCCCGCGCGCTCACCGCACGCGCACGCGAGATGAAGCTCTCCCTGCCCACCGTACGCCGGGTCCTGCGCAAGCCCGGTCGCGGCGTCACGGCCGTGGGCCCCGGCGGCGAACCCGTGGCCATCGGCAACCGCCAGCTCCTGCTCGAGCAGGGCGTCTCCGTCGCCGCCGCCGAGCCCGAGGCGGAGCTGGAAGAAGCACGGGGGCACACGGCCTTGTTCATGGCCGTCGACGGTCGGGTGCGCGCGCTGCTCTCGCTCCGCGATCCGGTTCGCGCGGGCGCGCGCGCCGCCATCCAGCGGGTGCTCGATCTGGGCGTCGAGGTCGTGCTGCTGGGTGGTGATCATCGGACCACCCTCGAGGCGCTGGCGTCCCGCGTAGACATCACCCACGTGAAGGCCGATCTCACGCCCGTCGAGCGTGGCGCCGAGGTGGCGCGCCTGGGAGATGCGGGCGGGTTGGTCGGCCTGGTCGGTGATCCCGCGCGCGACGGCGCCGCCCTGGCCGAGGCGGACGTGCCCATCGTGCTCGGCGCCGCCGGCTCGCCCGCGGGTGATCACGCCGTCTCGTTGACGACCCACGACATCCGCGACGCGGCGGCGGCCATCTGGATCGCGCGCGCCGCACGCGACGGAGCCTGGCGTGGCGCCATCGCGACCGTGGGCATCGGTGGGCTGATGGTGACGGCGTCCGCGCTCGGCCTGCTCGACCCGACTCTGGCCGCTCTGCTTGCGGTGGCCGTGGACGCGCTCACGCTTCCCGCGGGGGCGCGCCTGTTGAGGCGTGTCGCGCTCAGAATTCCCGCACGCGGCTGAGGCCCGAGAGAGAAGGTTTGGATGACCAAGAAGGCATGGGGCGGACGCTTCGGGGAAGAGTTGAACGACAAGGCCCTCGCCTTCAGCGCCAGCGTCGACGTCGACCAGCGCCTGGCCGCGGAGGACGTCGAGGGCTCCATCGCCCACGTGCGCATGCTCGCCGAACGCGGGATCGTCCCGCTCGAGGACGCGCTCAACATCGAGCGGGGACTCACGCACATCGCCGAGGAGATCGCCGCCGGCGAGTTCGAGTTCACCGACGCCCGCGAAGACGTGCACATGAACATCGAGGCCACGCTGACGGAGCGCATCGGCGCCGCGGGCGGCAAGCTCCACACCGCGCGCAGCCGCAACGACCAGGTCGCCACCGACATGCGCCTGTTCACGCGGCGCGCCTGCGAGCACACGGCCGCCTCCATCGACGCCGTGCTGGCCGTGCTGGCCTCGCGCGCGCGCACCGAGATCCACGTCTTGATGCCGGGCTACACGCATCTGCAGCGCGCCCAACCCGTGCGCCTCTCCCACCACCTGCTCGCCTGGGCCGAGATGCTCGGCCGCGATCGTGGACGCATGCTCGACGCCGCCGCCCGCATGAACGAGTCACCCCTGGGCGCGGCCGCGCTGGCGGGCACGACCTTCGATCTCGATCGCGAGGCCACCGCCCACGCGCTCGGCTTTCGTCGCCCCATGCGCAACAGCCTGGACGCCGTCGCGGACCGCGACTTCCTGGTCGAGGCCGTGGCGGCGCTGGCGAACTGCGCGGTCCACCTCTCGCGCATCGGCGAGGAGCTCGTGCTCTGGTCGAGTCAGGAGTTCGGCTTCGTCGAGATGAGCGACGCCTTCACCACGGGCTCGTCGATCATGCCGCAGAAGAAGAACCCCGACATGGCGGAGCTGATCCGCGGCAAGACCGGACGCGTCGTGGGCGACCTCGTCTCGCTCTTGGTCATGCTGAAGGGGCTCCCCCTCGCCTACAACCGCGACATGCAGGAGGACAAGCGCCCGGTCTTCGACGCCTTCGACACCGTCGACGACTCGCTCGAGGTGTTGACGGGCTGCGTCGCCACGGCGCGCTTCGACGGGGATCGCATGCGAGCCGCGCTGCGCGAAGGCTTCGCCGATGCGACCGAGCTTGCCGACTACCTCGCCGCCCGAGGCGTGCCCTTCCGCGAGGCACACCACGTCGTCGGCGCTCTGGTGGCGCGCGCCAGCGCGGAGAAGAAGGTGCTCTCGGAGCTCAGCCTCGAGGTCTTGAAGGCTGCCCACGAGGCCTTCGACCAGGACGTGTACGAGGCGCTCGACTTCGAACGCGCCGTGGAGCGACGCGCGCTCGTGGGAGGTCCCGCACGCGCTCAGGTGACGAGCCAGACGGAACGCCTCGTGGGCGAGCTCATGGCTCGCGGCGTGGACACCGCAGAGGTCGCCGAGCGCTTCGGCGTGAAAGTGACAGGACGATGACCGCAGTGCACTTCCCTCCCTCGACCGCCTTCCATTATCGCAACGGGATCCTCCACTGTGACGACGTCCCGCTGACGGATCTGGCCGACGAGGGTGGTCCGACCTGGGTCTACAGCGCGCGCGTGGTCGACCAGGCGTACGCCGCGGTCGACCAGGCCATGAGCTTCGCGCCCCATCTGATCGCCTACGCCGTGAAGGCCAACGGCAACCTCGCGATCTTGGCGCGCCTGGCCAAAGCTGGCGCCGGCGCGGACATCGTCTCCGAGGGTGAGCTGCGTCGCGCCCTGCGAGCGGGCGTGCCCGCGGATCGCATCGTCTGGAGTGGCGTCGGCAAGCGCGATCGCGAGCTGCGGGTCGCCGCGGGCGCAGGACTGCGCGCGATCCACATCGAGTGCATCGAGGAGCTCGACCTGCTCGAGCGCTTCGGCTCGCCGGACGCGCCCGTACGCGTGGCGCTGCGCATCAACCCCGACGTGGACTCGGGCTCCCATCCCTACCTGTCCACGGGTCTACACTCGACCAAGTTCGGCCTCGAAGTCGCGGTCGCCCGCAGCCTGCTGCCGCGCCTGGTGCAGAGCCGCACGCTGCGCCTCGAAGGCGTCGCCTGCCACGTGGGCTCTCAGCTCGACTCACCCGTGCCGCTGCGCGAGGCCACGCGCTTGTTGGCGCTCTTCGCGCGCGAGTGTCTTGACGCGGGCGCGCCTTTGCGCAGCATCGATCCTGGGGGCGGCTGGCCCATGTCCTACGGCGCGGAGGAGACGCCCTTCCCGCCCCATCAGGCCTTTGGCGCGGCCATCGCCGCGGGCATCGCGGACGCCGGGATGAGCGACGCCGGGCTCGAGGTCGTGACGGAGCCGGGGCGCGCCCTGGTCGGAGACGCGGGCATCTTGCTCGTGCGCGTCTTGGCCGAGAAGCATCAAGGCGGCAGGCGCTTCGTGATCGTCGACGGCGCCATGACCGAGCTTGTGCGACCGGCGCTCTATGGCGCGCACCACGCCGTGATGCCGGTGCGCGAACACCTCGGTGAGTGGTCCGCCGCCGACGTGGTCGGCCCGGTGTGCGAGTCCGGAGACTTCCTCGCCCGAGGTCGGCCCCTGCCCGCGGTGAAGCGCGGCGACCTGCTCGCCATCCGCGGCGCTGGCGCATACGGCCGCGAGATGAGCAGCACCTACAACGGCCGGCCCGCCGCGCGCGAGATCCTGGTCGACGGAAAGAAGACGCGCATGGTCCGCCGCCGCGGCACCATCTCCTCGCTCTGGGCGCTCGAGGAGCCGTGACACGCGGGGCGGAGACCGAGAGCAGTCGCGCACACCTCACGCGCGAGCTCCGATGAGACTCCTGCATTCGCCCCTGGCGCTCGTCCTCTTGCTCGCCGCGGGCTGTGGGGGCGCGACCGCCGACACACGAGGCGCGTCCTCCGCCGACGCGACGGCTTCGAGCCGCGTGGAACCGACGGCGTATCTGCTCGCGGACACGGCGCTGATGCTGCGTGTGGACGTCGACTCCCTGCGCCAGCCGGCCTTGGCCGAACCGATCGAACGATGGCTTGCAACCGTGGGCGACTCCCTGCCCCATGACGCCGAAGCGCGCGCCGGCTTCGCGGCTGGTCTGGCCTGGTGGCGCGCCACCGACAGGATCCTGTTCGGAGCCACCCTGCCCCGAGACTCGAACCAGCTGGCGTGGGTGTTGGTCCGCAGCGGCCACTACCGCCAGGCGGAACTCGTGAGCTGGGCGGACGCGCTGACCACTCGCAACGACCTGCACCACGAGCGACGCGCCAGCCGCCTGCTGGTGCGCTCCGACAGGGACGACGAGTTCACCCTGCTCGCGAGCGATCCCGAGACCATCGTCGCTGCTGACGGCGTCTCCTCGGAACGACTCCTGCAGATCGCCGACGCGTCGGCGGCTGCGCACGGGCCTGTCGACGCGCTGCTCGCGCTGGCTCGAGAGGACGCCTTCGGCCAACACACGCTGGACGTGCTCGCGCTTCAGACGCCCGCCATGCGCGACCAGCTGGCGCAGCGCTTCGACGTGGTGTTCGACAGCTTCCAGGCGCAGGCAGCTTCCAGGCGCAGGCAGCCGTCGCCCAAGGCCTCGACTTCGAGGCGCGCGCTCGCAGCACGACGGCGGGCGGGGCCACGTCCCTGCTGAGCCACAGGGCCCAGATCGAGGAGTTCGCCAGCGGGATCGCGGTCTCGCTGCCCGAATTGGCCCGCGTCCTGCGCTCCATTCGATATCGCACCGAGGGCAGCGAAGCGGTGGCGCGGCTGATCCTCGACCCAGCCCAGCTTCAGTCGCTTGCGGCCAGCCTCGACTCGCTGCGTCGAGCTCGTCCGCGCGACCGTGGACCGGACTTCCCGCAGCGCAGCCTCAGTCCGCGTCGGCGAACTTCGGCTCGAACTCGACGACGCGGTCCAGGCTCGCTTCGATGCGCTGCTGGAGCGCGAGCCGGCCGTCCGCACCCGCTCCTTGTGCAGTGCGCGCGGCACCGACCAGCTCGAGGATGGAGCGGCGCGTCTCGTCGTCGGCCTGATTGAGGAAGTCGCGCAGGTGCTGCCCGAACTCGTCGATGCGGACCTCGAAGGCCTCGATCACCTTCTGCGTGGCCTTGTGCACCAGGGCCGGAGCCTCTTCCTTCGCGCGCTCCTTGACCCGCTCGTCCTTCCTGCCGCGCAGCACGTAAGCGAGCACGGGCGCGGCCAGCGTCATGGCGCCGCCGAGCAGGACATTCGAGAGCACCATCAAGGTCACGCCCACGGCGCCCACGGCGAACACGCCCACGTCGTAGGCCAAGGTGTCGACCGCGAGATCGAGCACGGGTGCGTCCTTGCCCAAGGATCCCCGAAAGCGCTCGGCGCGCGCGCGGGCTTCGTCGGTCACGAAGGCCACGGCTTCGTCGGCCACGCGCTCCAGGCGATGCGCGACCTCCTCGGCCTCGTCCTCCACCTGCTCGCGCAGCTTCTGCTCGATGAAGCCGGCCAGGTAGCGACGAAGGTCCGTCGCCTGGCTCGACTCGATCTCGTCCGGCAACGCCGCGGCGAAGCGCTCGGCGAAGCGCTCCATGTCTTCACGGACCACGGCCTTCACCGCCGCCAAGGATTGACCGAGGGCGCGCTCCCGCGCCTGCACGCGCTCGGCCGAGGCCTCGAGATCGGACTCGAAGATCCCCAGACGACGTGCGAGCTCCTCCTGCTCCATGGCCAGCGCCGCGCGCTGCACCTCCAGGCCCGCGCGCAGCGAGCTGAGAGCGGAGCGACCCGCGGCACGCGCTCGTGAGAGCAGCACCGGCACGCGCTCCTGCGTCAGCCAGCGCTCGAGCTCCTGCACGAAGGCGTCGAGACCCGAGACCTCGCCCGCGCCGTCGAGGGCCTGCTCCGCGCTGATGCCCCAGACGCGCGGCTCGTCGATCCATCGCGCGAGGTTGGTGCGCGCATAGGCCAGGGCTTCGCGCTGTTCGTCGGCGTCGAGCACGTCGAGCTTGTTGACCACAAAGAAGATGCGGCCGCGCGCCTGCTTCGCCAGACGATGCTCCAGGAACGAGCGCTCGCTCTCCTTCAGGATCTGACCGGCGTCGAGCAAGAAGAGCACGGCGTCCGAGCGCGGGACGTAGCCGTAGGTGACCTCGGCGCGCGCGTCCTCGAGGTCGTTCACGCCGGGCGTGTCCACGAGCACCAGTCCTCGCTCGAGCAGCGACGCCGGATAGCGCACGACGACCTCGTGCGCGCCCTTCTCCGAGCCTCCGCCCTCCACCGTGAGTCGCAAAAGGCCGTCGAGGCCGAGCTCCTCGCCCTCGCTGCCATCTTCCGCCAGCAGGTGCGCGCTGGGCGTCTCGCCGTACACGATGCGGTGGATCAGCGCCGTCGTGGGCGTGACGCCCATGGGCAGCACGGGCGCACCGAGCAGCGCGTTCACGAGCGTGGTCTTGCCATGGTTGAACTCGCCCAACACGACCAGGTGCAGGCGCTCCGCCTCGAGCCTGGGGATGCGGTCGTCGCGCAGGTTGCGCGCCAAGGTGCCAGCCCCGGACTCGGTGGCCAAGGCGGCCAGCTCGCGCAGGTTCGCCAGCGCCTCGTGCTTCTGCTCGGTCCAGCCGGCGCCGGCGGAGTCGGTCGTGGATTCGTTCGGGCTCGCAGTCATGGCTCTTCCGTGGCTCCGGGGGATCGCAGGATCTGAATGATGTCGTGGGTGCGGCGGTCGACCTCTTCCATGGAGAGGCCGCCCTCGCCCAGGGAGAGCGCCTCACGGCAGAGCGCGCTCTCGGTGAAGAGACGCAGCGCCGACACGCGCTTCGGCAGATAGGGGTGGGTCGCGAACGCTTCCGTGAAACGCCCGAAGCCGTGGCGCCCCTCTTCGAGCTGCGAGAGGTAGGCGTCCGCGTCGAGCTCGGCGTAGAGCTTCTGCGAGCCCGTGGCCATCTTCAGGAAGCTCTTGGTCGCGACCTCGACGTCGCCGCAGCAGAGCAGCCCGGCGCGATCGCAGGTGATCTCTGCGCGGCGATACCAGGCGAGGAGCGCGACCTCGATGGGCGGTGAGATCCAGCGCAGGAGCAGCGACGCCGTGGTGCGCAGCACGTGCAGGAGCGTGCCGTAGACCACGTGTTGGTTCTGGATGTGGCCGGTCTCGTGCCCGATCACGAAGGAGAGCTCGGCCTCCGTGAAGTGATCGATCAGCGCCGAGTGCACGACGATGAAGGAGTCCTCCTGCGTGCCAAAGGTGTAGGCGTTGAGGAAGGGGCTGTTGGCCACGTAGAGCGTGGGCGTCGCCACGTCCAAGCGCTCGGCGCAGCGCGCGGCGATGGCGTGGATGCGCGGGAACTGCTGCTCCGACACCCGCACCGTGGTGCCCAGGTACTGGTTCTTCAAGAAGCGCTTGTAGGCGCGCACCAGAGCGGCCGCCGCCAGCGTGATGGGCGGCATCTTGGAGAGCGTGCGCATCATCGCCCGATCGCCCTCGTAGGCGTAGGCCACACGGCCCGCTTGCTCGCGCCCGGCGTGTCGATTGCTCGACGCCACGAAACCACCAAAATCGAACTCGCCCCCGGCCATGCCCAGACGTTAGGGTGCCCGGCGCCTCAGGGCAACAGCCCCGACCCAGTCG
>JAACVI010000546.1 GCA_009992505.1 Myxococcales bacterium | reverse complement strand
CGCGTGGTCGGCGAGCACCACCTGAAGCTCACCCTGGACGTCGGCGGAGCGCGCGTAGGCGCCTTTGGTCCGAACATGGCGGGGCTTCTCGGGAGCCTGCCCGACGTGCCCGTGCCCTTCGGTCAGCTCATGCCGGACAGCTACCGTGGTGGGGAGGCGCTCGAACTCTCGATCGAGGGTTTCGCGGCGCTGCCCGCCGATCTCGTCTGAGCCGCGAGCAGGGCGGCTGGCCGCGAACGCTCAGATCGGCGCGGGACAGATGCGCGAGGAGATCAGGTGCGCGATGGCTTCGATGCTGGGGCGAAGATCCGGCGCGCAGATGCTCTGCACGAGTCCGTTTCCGCGATCGGCGAAGTCCTTCACCACCTCGACGATGCGGTGCGCGGGCGGGGCGCTGCCCACGCCTCCGAGACTGCAAGCCGGCAGCAGCTTGTTGTCGTCGCTGGGATCGATGGTCGGCTCCATGCGTGGATCCATCAGCAGCGCGTCGTAGTCGATGCGGGTCGGATCGGCGGTCAGGTCGCGCGGCACGCCGGTGATGGCCGAGACGATCACGGCGCCTCGGCGGTCGAGGCTGAGGTTCCGCAGCGCGTCGATGTAGCGGCTGGTGGGGTGGAGGCGCTCGGGGTGCATCGCGCAACGCGTGCCCATGCGGCCGAGGGTGGCGGTGGCCGTGGACGACGGATCGTAGAACGTGTCGTCGCTGGCCGAGCAGTCGTCCTCGTCCGTGACGTAGACGACGACCACCAAGGAGTCGCTGCGCAGGAAGCCCTCGTGCGGCGCGCCCGCGGTCGTGTGCACGAAGAGCGCCTGCTGCACCGCCTCGAGTTGGCGTTCGAGGCCGCAGCCCGTCGTGCCCAGCTCCGCCATGCAGGCGAAGTCGTGGTTGAACGCGGTGGCGTTCGTGCCGTCGAACTGAAGCCAGGGCTCGGGCGACAGCGCGACCCCGGCGCAGTCTCCGCTGGTCGAGCGGCTGGCGCTGATGAACAGGCCCTGGTCGCCTCCATCCGTGCCGCAGCCGATCACTGTCGGGTTGGCGCCCACGCCCAGGTCGGAGTCGACGATGGCGACGCGCAGATCCGTGAGCGCGGGGAAGTCGGGCATGCCGTCGCCGTCGGCGTCGGGCGGTTGGGTCAGGATCTCGATCAGGGCGGGGAAGTTCGCCGCGAGGCTCGCCTGCTCCTCGGCCATCGAGTTCGAGTTGTCGACCATCCAGATCAGATCGACCGGCAAGGAATTCACGCAAGGCAGGAGCGGGTCACCCGCGTCGCGGTGGCTGCCGCCGTCGGCACCGGAAGCGTCGAGGCCGCTGCCTCCGTCGCCGGGGGTGGAGTGGCCGCCGCCGCAGCCGACGAGGGCGAGCACGAGGCCGATCGCGCAGCTCGCGCGCCTGGGACGATGGGTCAT
>JAACVI010000543.1 GCA_009992505.1 Myxococcales bacterium | reverse complement strand
TGCTGCGTCTGGACGAGGCGGTCGTCCGGGAGGTGCTGGCCCGCAAGGGTCCGCTCGACGGGATCATGTCTGCCGCGGGGACGACACGGTGCGATGAGTTGAGGTGGATCGCACGCGCGACTGGTATCGCGCGGCCCAGGCGGTTGAACGCATCGCCGCCTCCGTTCCGAAGTTCAACTCCTACGACTTCGAGGCGATCCTCTTGGTGAAGAAGTGGAAACGGGCCGACAACGAGTTTCATTTTTGGCTGCGGAACCGCGACACGCACAAGTACTCGCGGGCGTCGGTGGACGCGATCATCGCATCGATCGCCGACGATCCAACCCTGCGAACGCGTGCAAGAGCGTCGTTGAGAGCAGCACGCGCGGCCGATGCCAGTAAGAAGTCATGAGGCTCCAACAATGACCCGACTGCAGATCCAGAACTTCGCGCACCTCGAGAACGTGGATCTCGAGTTCGGCGATCTCACGGTGCTCGTCGGGGCGCAGGGCACCGGCAAGAGCCTGGCGCTGCAGTGGCTCAAGACCGCGCTGGACGGCAGGCACATCACGAAAGCGCTCGCTGATGCCGGCCACCTCAAGGCGCAGGCCGTGCTGATCGACCTCATCTTCGGGGTGGGGATGGACGCGGCATATCGCACTACGACGGTCGTCAAGCTCAACAATCGCCAAGTCACGCCCCTGAACATCGGCGTGCATGGCACGGCCAGTGAGCGCGTCTTCTTCATCCCGGCGCACCGCGCCATGCTGATCAGCGACGGCTGGTGCGGGTACTGGCGCAGCTCCTCGGCGGCGATCTCCCAGAAGATGCCGCGACGACCGAGCGGCGTGCTGCAGCCCGAGAGCTGTCCGTGGGAGCGCAAGATGAGCGCGGTCGATCGAGCCGCGGTAGACCTCTCGGTCGTTGACGTAGTGGGCGACCTCGTCGAGGTAGACGTCGCCTTTCTTGCCGCGCGGAGCCTTCGACGGCGCCGAGATGATGCGCGACAGCCGCTTGTGGGCGGCATTCGACTCGAAGGCGAGCTCGGTCTTCGAGTCCACAACCACCCGCTTCCGCCGCTGAGCTCAGGCGTACGCGCAGCCACACGCGCAGGCGCACGCGCGGACACTTGCCGCGGCGATGGGCCGATGAGCAGCGGTGTCCGCCGTTGCCGCTGCTTGTGCCGCTCTTGCTCC
>JAACVI010000142.1 GCA_009992505.1 Myxococcales bacterium | reverse complement strand
AGGAGCCGGACGACGGAGGCACGTCCGACGACGACGAAGATTGAACGCGACCCTCGCTCGGTGGCGCGAGCCCCGAAGGCGAGGGTCGTCGAACACCATAGCTGCTGAAATCCGTGCAGAGTGCTTGGGCTCTGCGGTAGATTCGGACCACTTTGAGCGTACTCGGAATCGACCTCGGCACGACCAACTCGGTGGTGGCCGTCGCAGAAGGCGATCAGGTGCGGGCGCTGCCCGGTCCGGACGGACAGCCGCTGATCCCCTCGGTCGTCTCGTTCCATCCGAGCGGCGAGATCATCGTGGGCGCCGCCGCGCGCGAGCGCCGGCTGCTCGACGCGCGCAACACCGTCTACTCCGTCAAGCGCCTGATCGGACGACCGTTTCGCAGTGAGGAGGTGCGCCGCGCCTGTGAGCGCTTCCCCTTCGAGCTCGCCGAGGGCCCGACCGGGGGCGTGCTCGCGGTCATCCGTGGGGACCACTACGCGCTGAGCGAGATCAGCGCCTTCGTGCTGCGCGAAGTACGGCGCGTCGCCGAGACCGATCTGGGCGACTCGGCCACCCAGGCCGTGATCACCGTGCCGGCGAACTTCGACGAGCTGCAGCGCTCCGCGACCAAGGCCGCGGGACGCGTCGCGGGCCTCGACGTCCTGCGCATCTTGAACGAACCGACCGCGGCGGCGCTGGCCTACGGCTACGGCCGCGGCTCCCACGAGCGCGTCGCCATCTTCGATCTCGGCGGCGGCACCTTCGACATCACCATCCTCGATCTGGCGGGCGAGGTGTTCGAGGTGCTCAGCACCGCGGGCGACACCTACCTGGGTGGCGACGACATCGATCTGCTGATCGCCGAGAAGATGGCGGAGGCCTTCCTCGCGCATCACCGCTACGACGCGCGTGAAGATCGCCAGGCCTTCGAGCGCCTGAGGGCCGCGGCCGAGTGGGCCAAGTGCCAGCTCTCGACGGAGCAGGAGGTGCAGCTACGCATCGAGGAGCTCGCCTATGGCACCGACGGCGCGTCCCTCGATCTGACCTTCGCGCTGACACGTCAGGCCCTCGACGCCATGGCGCAGCCGCTCGTGGCGCGCGCCTTCGACGTGTGTGAGGAGGCCATGCGCGTGGCCGGCGTGCGACCCACGCAGCTCGATCAAGTGATCCTCGTCGGCGGCTCCACGCGCATCCCCTTGGTGCGCAAGATGGTCACCGAGTACTTCGGGCGCACACCCCTCGCCGACATCGATCCGGATCTCGTGGTCGCGCGTGGAGCGGCGATTCAGGCGCGCGCGCTGGTGGAGGGCCGTCAGGCCAAGCCGGTGCTGGGGAAGGTCGCGCTGAAGCGCGTCAGCGTCGTCGACGTGGCGCCGCCGCCTGAGCCCAGGGTCGTCGTCACCGAAGAGCGCGTGATGCTCCCCGGCGATCAGGACGAGACCGTTCAGCGTCGGTCGCCGTACTCGGAGCCGCCGCCCGGGCAGGGCGCGGGCATCGCCGACCTGTTCGAAGATCAGACCATCGAGCCCACGCGGCCCGTGGATCTTCCCGGCATGTCGCCGCCCCTGGCACCCGCGGAGCCGAAGCTCGAGAAGCCCGCCGCGCGCATGCGCGGAGGCCCTGGGGGCAGCACGCTCGAAGGCATGCCGGCCTACGTCCCGCCGGCTCCGCCTCCGCCTCGGCCTGCACCTGCGCTCCCGGCGCGTCCGGCTCCGCCCTTGCCACCGCCCGCTCCCGCGGCCAGGCCCGCGCCCCCTCCCGCGCCCGGACCACGCCCGGCTCCGCCGCCGACCCCGGCCGCGCTCCCCGTGCCCATGGCCGCCGCGGCTCCGTTGCTGCTCGACGTGACTCCTCTCTCCCTCGGGATCGAGACCGTCTCGGGCTTTTGCGAGCACATCATCAAGCGCAACTCGCCCATCCCCGCGGAGCAAGAGCGCATGTTCTCGACGGCGAGCGACGATCAGGAAGAGGTCGTGGTCCGCATCTGCCAGGGCGAGTCGCGTCGCCTCGAGGAGAACCAGCTCCTGGGCGAGGTGCAGCTCACGGGCCTGCGTCCGGCCGAGCGTGGCAAGTTGAAGATCGGCGTCAGCTTCGTGATCGACGCGGACGGCACTCTGGGCGTGACCGCCAAGGATCTCTCCACCGGGCGCGCCCAGGGCGTGCGCATCGCTTTGGTCGGCGGCGCTTCGGACGAAGAGGTCGACGCCATGCGTCAGCGGCACGAGGCCCTGTTCGAGGGGCACGGACGTGAGGGATGAGCGACGATAGGCTCGAGCGCCTCGACTACTACACGCTGCTCGGGGTCGAGGAGGGCGCGAGTGTGGACGCCGTACGCGACGCCTTTCATCGCTTCGCCCTCAAGTTCCACCCCGACAACCACGCCGTCGGGCCCGCGGAGAAGCGCGAGCGCGCGACGCTGATCTACCGGCGCGGCGCCGAGGCCTACCGCGTGCTGCTCAACCCGGAGCTGCGCGCGCGCTACGACCAGGGCCTGCGCCAGGGTCAGCTCCGGCTGATGCCCGAGGAGACGCCGTCCTCGGGTGTTCGACGCTCGTTTGGGCAGCCCTCCACCAAGGCCAGACCCTTCTACCGCAAGGCCCTGCGCGCGCTTCAGGAGGGGGACGGCCAGACGGCGCGCTTGAATCTGCGCATCGCTCAGGGACACGATCCCGACAACGCCCTGATCGCCGAAAAGCTCGCCGAGCTGGACGCTCTCCCGTAGGGTAGGCACGTCATGTCCCCCAGTGCAGACATTCATCGCAGTGCCGAGATTCACCGCCAGACGCGCGAGACGGACGTGCGCGTACGGGTCGATCTCGACGGCACGGGCAAGGCCGAAGTCTCGACCCCCTTGCCCTTCCTCAGCCACATGCTCGACCAGATCGCGCGGCATGGCGCCCTCGACCTCATGATCGAGGCGACGGGCGACGTCGAGGTCTGCGGGCATCACACCACGGAGGACGTGGGCTTCGTGCTCGGTCAGGCGGTGTCTGCGGCTCTGGGCGGGCGCGCAGGCATCCGCCGCTACGGCTGGGCGACCCTGCCCATGGACGAGGCCTGCGTGACGGCGGCCCTCGATCTGTCGGGGCGCGCGACGCTGGTCTGGGGCGTGCCGCTGCCCAAGGCGAAGATCGGAGAGTTCGACACGGAGCTGGCACAGGTCTTCTTCGACGGCTTCGTGCGTGGCGCGGGCGCCAACCTTCACCTGCATCGCCTCGCTGGCGACAACCTGCACCACCTGGTCGAGATAAGCTTCAAGGCGCTCGCGCGCGCCCTGCGTCAGGCGGTCGAACGAGACCTGCGGAGCCCGGGCGTTCCGTCCACCAAGGGCAGCCTCGACACGTGACGGCTGCACGACGCGAGGTCCTCCTGGTGGATCTCGGCCTCGGCAATCTGCGTTCGGTGGCGCGTGCCCTCGAACGTGCCGGAGCCGTGGTGAGCGTGTCCGGGCGCGCGGACGACGTGCGCCGTGCGGAGCGCCTGGTGGTGCCGGGACAAGGCGCCTTCCGCGACTGCGCGGTGGCCATCGCGGGCGAGTTCGGCGAGAGCCTGCTCGAGCGCATCGCCACGGGCGTGCCCTATCTCGGCATCTGCTTGGGCATGCAGATGCTCTTCGAGTCGAGCGAAGAAGCCCCTGGCGCCCGCGGGCTCGGGCTCTTCGACGGTGAGGTCGTGCGTCTGCGACCGCAGGGTGTCGACGCCGTGAGCGGCGCGCCTTTGAAGATCCCCCACATGGGCTGGAACGAGGTGCGGGGCTCCCATCCGCTCCTGCCCGCGCGCGACTACTTCTACTTCGTCCACTCGTATCAAGCGCGTCCGTCGGATTCGCAGCTCGTGGTGGCGACGGCGGAGCATGGCGAGACCATCTGCGCCGCCGTGGCGCGCGACAACGTCTTCGCTTGCCAGTTCCACCCCGAGAAGAGCTCGGACGCCGGCGCGCGTGTGCTCGAACGTTTCCTGGCGTCCGCATGGAGCTGATCCCCGCCATCGACCTGCTCGACGGCAGCGTCGTGCGCTTGCAGCGCGGTCGCTACGACGCCGTCGACCGCTACGGTGCGGATCCGGTCGAGCTCGCGCGCGCCTACGCCGACGCGGGCGCGAAGCGCCTGCACGTCGTCGATCTCGACGGCGCTCGAGACGGACGCGCGGCCCATCGCGCGACCCTCGAGCGCATGCTCGCCACCACCTCCCTCGACGTTCAGGTCGGCGGCGGGGTGCGCGACGTCGAGGTCGCCGAGGCCTGGTTCGCGGCGGGCGTCGCCCGGGTCGTGCTCGGCACGGCGGCGGTGCGCGATCCCGACTTCGCCAGGAGCCTGTGTCAGGCCCACCCCGACGGAGTCGTGATCGCCGCGGACGCCAAGGACGGCATGGTGGCGGTGGCGGGCTGGCGCGAGCGCAGCGGGCGCGAGCTCTTCGAGTTCGCCCGCGAGGTGGACGCCTGGGGCGCGGCCGCGATCCTGTACACCGACATCGCGCGCGACGGCATGAAGGGCGGCGCCGACGCCGAGGGCACGGCGCGTCTGCAGCGGGAGGTCCGGGCCATCGTGATCGCCTCGGGCGGCGTCTCGTGCCTGGACGATCTGAAGCGCTTGAAGGACGCCGGCGTTCGCGCCGCCGTCTCCGGTCGCGCGCTGCTCGACGGAGACCTCGTGCTGGAAGAGGCCCTGCGCCTGATGGAGTCCGACTGATGCTCGCTCGGCGTGTGATCCCCTGCCTCGACGTGAGGGCCGGACGCGTGGTCAAGGGCGTGCAATTCGTCGGCCTCCGGGACGTGGGCTCGCCCGTCGAGGCGGCTGAACGCTATGGCGAGGGTGGCGCGGACGAGGTGACCTTCCTCGACATCACCGCTTCGCACGAGGCACGGCGCATCCTGCTCGACATCGTGGAGCAGACGGCCGCCGTGCTGCGCGTGCCGCTGACGGTGGGCGGAGGCGTGCGCGAGGCGCGCGACGTCTCGGATCTCCTGATGGCGGGCGCCGACAAGGTCTGCGTCAACACCGCCGCCGTGAGCGATCCCGACTTCATCTCCGAGACCTCCGCCCGCTGGGGCGCGCAGGCGCTGGTCGTGGCCATCGACGCCAGGCGCGTCGGACCCGGGCGCTACCATGTCTTCACCCACGGCGGCCGTCAGGACACGGGCCTCGACGCCCTCGAGTGGGCGCGAAAAGTGGCACTCCTCGGGGCGGGCGAGATACTGCTGACGAGCATGGATCGTGACGGCACCAAAGAAGGCTACGATCTCGAGCTGACTCGGGCGGTGGTCGACGCCGTGTCCATCCCCGTGATCGCCTCCGGCGGCGTGGGTGAGCTGCGCCACCTGGCCGAAGGATTGCGCGAGGGCGGCGCCGACGCGGCCCTGGCGGCCAGCATCTTCCACGACGGCGAACACACGGTGGCGGCGGCGAAGCGCTATCTGGCGGCGCAGGGCATCCCCGTGCGCCCGGCGCGGGAGACCGTGTCGTGAACGATCTGCTCGGCATCACCGTCGCGGAGCTGGTGCGCTTGCTCAAGCAGCGCCATGCGCGCTTGCCCTTCGAGATCGGCGCCTTCGTCGCGCTCGAGGTGGCGGAGAAGGAGCTCGAGAATCCGGCGACGCCCGGGGTCGACGACGTGCGGCTCACGGACGATGGCGTGGTCAGCATCTACGCGCCGAGCTCGGGCGCCCCGAGTGAAGACGCCGCGCGCGCCGTGGTCGGCATCCTCGCCCACCTGCTGGTCGCGGCCGGGTCGGGGGTGCCCCCCGTGTTCCTGGAGCTGGTCGAGTCGGGACCGCGTGGAGGCATCTGGGATCTCGCGGGGCTGAGGGACGAGCTCGAGGCCTCGCTCCTGCCCTTGAATCGCTCGGCGGCCCGGCGTGTGCTCTCGCGTCTGGTGCGCGAGACGCGCAAGGGCGCGACGGAACAGAAGGCGCCTCCGACGACCCTGACCGCGTCCGAGGTGGACGACGATCTCGACGCCCTTCTCAACGACGACGAGCCGGGATCGGCCGCGTCCTCGTCGGTCAGCCGACTCTCGGAGCCTCCGGGCGCCGCCGACGTCGCGTCGCCCTACCAGGACGCACTCGACTTCGACGACGAGGACGACCCGCCGACCGTGGAGCGCGAGCTGCCGGCGCCCGTGCCCGTCGCTGCGTCCGTGCCCGTCGCTGCGTCCGTGCCCGTCGCT
>JAACVI010000112.1 GCA_009992505.1 Myxococcales bacterium | reverse complement strand
CTCTTCGCCCTCCCGGTACACGTGCACGATTTTCATGTGCGACGTCTGCTCGTTCTCCATCACGTAGAGCGCGGCGCGGTTGACCTCGGCGGGGTCGTCGCCCTTGGCGAAGTAGACCACGACCCGGCTGTTGATCTGATCGATCTTGCGCCGGATCGCGCCGTACACCGCGTCGCTCAGGCGGTCGAGGCGCTCGGCGATGGCGCGCGAGACGAAGAGCGCGGCCTTCATGATCTGGATGCGCAGGAACATCGCGCCCACGACGGCGACGGAGGCCAGGAAGTACTTCAGGAAGAGCACGAGGTTGCCGAAGTCGAGCATCACGTTGCCCGCGAGGCCGAGGAGCACGGCGGCCAGGGCGACGACCACGGCGGGCCAGCTCGCCTTCACGGCGCGTGGGAGCCGACCGCGTTTGACCTTGAGCAGCATGTTGCCGATGGCGAAGAGCGCCATCACCGACAGGAAGGAGATGGTGTAGACGCCCGCCAGCTTCCCCACTTCGCCCGCCGTCGCGTACAGGATGGACACGCTGATCAGGAAGAAGGCGATGATGATGTAGTGGTTGGTCTTGCGCGACTTGTTCTCGCGCAGCAGCACCTGCGGCAGGCAGCGGTCGAGGCTCATGCGGCGCATCAAGCCCGTGACGCCGACGAAGGACGTGAGCACGGCGCCCGAGAGCACGAGCACGGCGTCGATGCTGATCCACATGCCCAGCCAGGGTCCGACCGCGGTCGTGCCCATCTCTGCGAGCAGATCCGGCGGCACGCCCTGGATGTGCGCGAGGGGCAGGAGCCCCAGCGCGAGCAGGCTGATCCACGGGTTGAAGATGGCCACGGCCATCCACATGTTGCGGAGCGTCTTGGGGAAGACGCCTTCCTTCTGCTCCTCGATGAAGTTCGCCGAGCTCTCGAAGCCGCTGATGCCCAGCATGGCCGCGGCGAAGCCGAAGAAGAGCGCGTGCATCAGCCCCTCGGGTGACGGCGTCTGCCAGTTCGCGCTCAGCAGCGCGGGGCTCTTGATCACGGCGTAGCTGCCGACGACCACCAGCACGCTCAGGGTCAGCATGTGGAAGAGGAAGATCACGACCGCGACCGCCGCGGACTCGCTGATGCCCACCAGGTTCAGGATGGCGAAGAAGCCGAGCAGGCCGATGGTCGCCCAGAAGATGTTCAGGCCAGCGTAGAGGTTGTGCGCGTAGTGCATCGCTTCGCCCGCGCTGATCACGGCCGTGGCCACGTAGCTGAGCAAGGTCAGGCAGGCCGCCGCCGCCGCGAGCTTCTTGTTCGTGGTGTTTAGCAGCACCGTGTAGGTGCCGCCGTTGAGCGGAAGCGCGCTGCCGACCTCGGCGTAGACCTTGCGGAAGAGGTAGAGCACGGCGACCACGATGCCGAGCACGATGGGCGCGTAGGCGCCGGCCTGCGCCGCGCACAGGGCCGAGACGTAGAGGCAGCTGCTCGTGATGTCGTTGCCGCAGATGGCCGTCGACGGAAGCGTGCCGAGCGTGTGCTTGTGGGCCTGGTCGAGCCTCGAGATCTCCACGTTGGAGGTGTCGAGGTCGTCGATGCGGCAGGACTGTCCCCAGCCCGCGAATTCCCACGCTGCGTCCGCTGCGGCCGCGCTCTTGATTTGGGACATGGCGGCGAAGGTTCCCGTTCGCATGCGCCACGTCAAGCGCCACGCGCATCCTCGTCCGCGGGCGTGTGCTCAGTTCAGCAGCGGCAGCAGGAAGAGCGCCAGCGTCGCGGCCCAGCCCACGCCCCAGACGAGCGAGCGTAGCGTGCCTGTGCCCGCGATGTAGATGATCGGATAGGCCAGGCGAGCCAGCAGGAAGGCGGCGCAGAGGCCGGTCGCGAGGCTGATGTCAGCGTGCGTGACGTGGCCCACGAGCACGGCCGCGGCGAAGGGCGGGAAGGCCTCGATGCTGTTCATATGCGCCGCCAGCGCCCGGCCACCCCAGCCGGTGAGCTGAGCCTGCTGCTTGCGCGGCTCGGCGCTGTCGTACTTGCCGAGCTCCTTCATGGCGCGGGCGACCGGCGCCTTGGTCAGCAGCACGATCACGAAGGCGATGGCGATGGAGGCGAGGGGAAAGGTCATGGCCGCCGAGCGTACTCGCTTCCGTTCTCGCGGCCATCGGGCGCGGGCCGCACGCTGGCGTCGCCTTACATCGCGAGGGGATCGCCGTGGTAGTGGTAGTGCCCGTCCGGTTGGGTGTGGGCGTGGTGAGCGTCGGTGCCGAAGCTGGCCGAGGGAGACATGGGGTCGTAACGCCAGGCGGTCGCGAGGTCGAAGCAGCCGATGCGCCCATCGCCTACGCCGAAGCAGCCCGCGGCGAGCAGATCGACCACCACGCCGTTGAGCATGATGGCGTCGAAGGACATCAAGGACAGGCTCGTGGACGCGCTCGCGGCCGTGGGGTTTCGCGCGAACTCGAAGCTCTAGGTGATCTCCGCGGTGGGGGTGGCGAAGGCGGCGCTGGCGTCGCCGAAGTCGTGGTTCGGGATGGCGTTCGAGGTCAGGACGCAGGTGCTCGTGCCGGCCACGATCTCGACCTCGCTCTGGAAGTCCGTCGCGCGCTGCAGATCCGTCACCGAGGCCACGGTGCTGCGAGCGTAGTCGGCGCAGTCGCCGCTGCGGTTACTGAAGTCGGCGTCCGTGATGTCCGTCGCGCTCGCCATGCCCGAGTCGGAGCCCGAATCCGATCCGGAATCGAACGCCGCGTCCGTGGCTGCGTCGGGCGCGCTCGATTCGTCACCACACGCGCCGATCAGGAGCGCACACAGGAGCCAGGCGAGTCGTCTCATTCATCCTGTATGCGGTTGGGGTCTCCGCGGGTCAATGATGGAGGAAGCTCGTTCGGCCTGCGTCTACGGCGCCGGCTCGCCCTCCGGCAGGACCACGCGGAAGGTCGATCCTTCGCCCACGCGGCTCTCGATCTCGAACTCTCCGTCGAGCAGATCGAGCATGCGGTCCACGATGGTCAGGCCGAGGCCGACTCCGCCCTGGCTGCGCTCGTCGCTGCCGTCCACCTGGTAGAAGGCCTCGAAGATGCTCGCGAGCTCGTCCTCCGGGATGCCGATGCCCGTGTCCTCCACTTCGAACACGACCTCGTCGTCGCGGCGCATGGCCCGGAGCGTGATGCGCCCGCCCTCCTCGGTGAACTTCACGGCGTTGACCAGCAGGTTCAGCAGCACCTGGCTCAGCTTCCCGCGGTCCGTGAACAGGCTCGACAGCGACTCGTCGCGATCGACGGACAGCTCGATGGACTTCGCCTCCACCATCCAGCGCACCGATCCCTCGACGTTCGCCAGCAGCTCGGGCACGTCGACCTGTGTCGTGTGCACGGCGAGCTTTCCCGCCTCGGCGCGGGTCAAGCTCAGGAGGTCGTCGACGCGCTTGTTCAGCGACTCCGCCGCACGGCGCATCTGCACATGGGCTGAGCTGGCCTGCTCGTTCACGTCACCGTAGAGGCCGGCCTCGAAGAGCTCGAGCGTGCCCAGGATGCCGTGCAGGGGCGTGCGCAGCTCATGGGTGACGTTGGCCAGGAGCAGCGTGCGTGCCTCGCGTGCAGCGATCAGCTCCACGGTTCGGGCACGCAGGCGCTCCTTGCGCAGACGCAAGGAGCTCGTCAGGCGCGAGGTGAGGAGGCCCGAGGTGCCGAGCATGAAGGCCGCGTAGACGAGGGCGACGATGGTCTGGAAGCCGTCGGGGGCGACCGTCGCAGACATGGGCGGCGGGATGAAGGGCAAGAGCCCGAAGTAGGTCGCGAGCGTCACGCCCAAGTGCATCAGGAAGGCCACGGCCGCGGCCAGCAGCGTGATGCCCGTGTTGGCCAGGAGCCCAAGCACGCTGATGGTGATCACGTAGACGGCCAGGAGCGGACTCAGCGGCCCACCCGTGAGGTAGATGGCGCCGGTCATGGCGAGCAGGTCGGCGAGGGTGTTGAGGCTCTGCGTCCACAGCACGCCGCGATCCGCACGCAGCCCGGCCCAGGCGATGGTGTTGGCCACGAGCTTGAAGGCGATCACGGCGTAGATGCCGTGCACGTGGGGCGTGATGCCGCTGCGTCCGGCGACGTAGGCCAGGAGCGCGAAGGTCAGCGTGACGCCGTAGCCAGACGCGATGCCAGCGCGCAGGCGGGAACGCCACGCGGGGCTCTCGATCTCGCTCAGGAAGGCCGGAGTACGCACGGACGGCGGCCGGCTAGGCCTCGCCGATCAGGGCTCGCACGCGACCGAGCAGCGCCATCATCGGGAAGGGCTTCACGAAGTAACCGTCGGCGTGGAGCTCCTCGGAGTAGCGCTTGGCGTGCTCCTCGTCCGTGTAGACCGCGCTCATCAAGAGCACGGGCGTGCTCCGTCCCCTGTCCGTGCGCTTGACCTCGAAGCAGACCTCGAAGCCGTTCTTTCGCGGCAGCTGCACGTCCACGACCATCAGGTCCGGGTGATCGAGCTCGAAGAGATCGAGCGCCTGCTGGCCCGTGCGGGCGATCAGGATGTCGTAGCCGTGCGCACGCAAGTAGGTGGTCATGATGTTCAGGCTGAGGGGATCGTCTTCGACCACGAGTACGCGCTTCATCGCCGCCTCCAAGCCGGAGAATAGCACCAACCTGGGTATTCGCGATCTGGGGCAGCCCACCACACAGGCGTGGAGGGGGGCCTCACGCGTCCGCGAGCAGGGGTGCGCTGACGGCCAGCAGCGTGACCGGTACGTCCCCGGAATTCGCTGCGCGATGGGCCGTGCCGGCGAGCAGCGTGCAGCCCTCGCCCGGTCCGAGCGTCACCGTCTCGTCGTCGAGCCCGAGCGTCAGCTCGCCCGAGAGCACATAAAGCACATGGTCTCCGCGGCAGATCTGTGGATCCTCGAAGCCCGGCGCGAAGCGCAGCAGTACCACGCCGGGCGTCTCGACGAGCTTCTTCTCTTCGAGTGGATGACCGCCAGGAGTCCAAGGCAGGGCGGGGAAGGGCAGACGCACGAAGCTCATGGCGTGAGTGTACCCGACGTGTCGCTTGCCCTCGGGCGCGGGGATCATTATGTGACCTGGGCGGCTGTGTGGTCGCCCGGACTCGTCCCTCCGCCCCGGCGGAGATTGGGAGAAATCATGAGCAAGAAGCCTGTGCAAGTCGTCGCGGCCATCGACTTTGGACCCGAGTCCGAGCGTGTGCTGAAGGTGGCCTATCAGTGGGCCCGCGGTGGCGGATCCGTGCACGCGCTGCACATCGTGTCCGGCTTCCGTGGCGTCACGCCACATCCCGACAAGACGGAGACGCAGGTGGCGGACGCCATGGTGCGCCTCGAGGCCCACGTCACGAAGCACTGGCTCAAGCTGTCGGACGCGCCGAAGCTCTTCGTCCACGTGCTGCGCGGCAGCAGCGTCCCAGACCAGATCATCGAGCTGAGCTACGAGGCCCACGCGTCGATGGTGGTGATGGGCAACCCGGGCGACAAGGGCGGATCCGTCGTCAGGAAGGTCGTGCATATGGCGCGCTGCCCGATCGTGGTCGTAAACGACGTGGACTACAGCTCGGAGGGCTTCCTGCCGCCCTTCAAGGTCTGCGAGACCTGCCGCGACGACCGCATGGCCGGCATTCGCTGGTACTGCGACACACACCGGGACGCCGCATCCCACGATGCCAAGGAGATCGCCTGAGCCACGAGGGCTCGTCCGAGCCCGTCACTTCAGCTTCCCGCTCTCGCTCGGGCCCGGCGCTGATTCACTCGGCCGCGCTGACCCTCACTCCGCCGCGGCGCTCGCTACGGGCTCTTCCAGGCTGCGCAGGATGCGCTCGCCGTACTCGTGGATGACCTCGGCCTCGTGGCGCGCGGAGATCTCGGCGCGACTGAGGTAGCGCTCGAGCACTTCGCGGCGCTCCGGATGGCGCACGGACTGTTCGAGCAGGAGCTCCGCCACGGCCTCCTGCGTGAGCAGACGCGCCAGGCGCTCGGCGTGCAGCATGGCCAGGCGGAAGTCGCGCTTCGGATCCCAGTTCTTCAGGAAGCGCTCGGGCCATTCGGCCAGCGGCTTGCCCCTTAGCGCCTTGGCCTTGTCCGCCGCCGTGCTGAGCAAGAGGTGTTGCTGCGCGGAGAGGGAGGCGAGCTTCACGCGCGCGACCGAGCGCACGAGCGGATCGCGCGCCGAGAGCGCGGTCATGCGCGCCTCGGCCAGCTTGGCGACGAAGCGCTTGGGCTTCTTCACCATGCCCATCAGCGTGTCCTTCATGGCCATCAGAGCCTGGATCTGGCTCGTGCCCTCGTAGATGGGCAGCACCATGGCGTCGCGCAGCAGCTTCTCCGCGCCGAACTCCTTGGTGTAGCCGTTGCCGCCCAGGATCTGCACCGCCAGGCGCGCGTGCTTCACGGCGTTCTCGGCCGCGGCGTACTTCAACAGAGGCGTCAGGCGCCGCGCGGCGCGCGCGTGGCGCTTCTGCTTGCGCTGGAGCTTCTTCTTCGCGTCGTCGTCGAGGTCGGTGGCGAAGCGTAGCTGGATCGAGAGCTTCTGGGCGATCTCCTCCTCGTAGGCCGCGGTGACGGCGACGGCGCGCACGGCCTCGATGTCCGAGCGCATCTCGTCCAGGTAGTCCGCCAGCATCTCGTGGCGGTCGATGGTCTTGCCCATGGAGCGCCGCTCCGCCGCGTACTCGCGCGCCATGCGGTAAGCACACTCGCTCAGCCCGAGGGACTCGAAGCCCACGCCCAGGCGCGCGTTGTTCATCAGGATCAGCATGTAGCGGAAGCCGTCGCCGCGTTCGCCGATGAGCTCGGCCTGGGCGCCGTCGAAGGCCAGGGCGCAGGTGGACGAGGCGTGGTGACCGAGCTTCTCCTCCAGGCGCGTGATCTCGACCTGCCGCACCTTCGTGCCGTCGGGCAAGGTGCGATGCGCCGGCACCAGGAACATGCTCAGACCGTCCAGGCCCGCCATGGGCGCGTCGGGATCACTCACGGGCTCGGTGCGTGCGATCACGTAGTGCCACTCGCCGTGGCCCGAGCTGATGAAGATCTTCTCGCCCGTGACGTGCCAGACGCCGTCCGCGTCCAGCTCGCCACGACAGCGCAGCGCCGCCATGTCGCTGCCCGCGTCCGACTCCGTGATGTCCATGGAGCCCCAGCTCTCGCCTGCCACGACGGAGCGAATCAGGTGCTCGAAGCGTGTCTCGGTGATGCGCATGGTCGCGGGATCGACCTTGGTGGTGCCCTCTCGAATCGAGAAGATCAGCGCCGCCATGGCCATGCCGCCGTGGAAGCCGTGGTGCGTCATCACCGAGACGTCCGCGCGCGCGAGCATCTCGGAGACCAAGAAGGAGATGAGCATGGGCGCGTTCATGCCGCCGAACTCGCGTGGCACCGTCAGGCCGTGCAGCTCGAGCTCCGCGAGCTGTCGGAAGACGGCCTCGAGGCGTTCTGCCTGGACCACTTCTCCGTCGACGATGTGGTTGTCCTGGCTGTCGAGCTCGGCCGCGTAGGGCGCGATCTGCTCCGCCGCGACCTGTCCCGCGAGCTCGAGGATGTCGCCGTAGAATTCGCGCGCCTCCTCGAGGTTGCTGAAGCCGCCCTCGTCGTGGAATTCCTTCTCCGTCAGTCGGACGACGTGTTCCCAGTCGACGCCTCGCTCGAAGTAGTAACGGAGGTCTTCATTGTCTCGGAAGAAGTTCGCCATCGTCGTCTCCTCGGTCGCGTGAAGCGACCTCGCGTCCTCGAAGGGCGCGCGTGTTCAATCCCGCGGCGAGAGCGCCGCCTCGGATAGGGGTTTGGGAAATTCGCTGCCCGGCGTCGCGCGGTAGAGGCCACGATGCAGCATGCGCAGGAGCTCCTCGACCAGCCTCTGCTCGGCTGCTTCGGGCTCCTCGTCGAGCAACACGCCCAGGCTCTCCGCGGCGGCCATGCCTCCGACGACGAGCTGGATCGCGTGCACGCAGTAGGCGGCCGGATCCGCGTGGGCGTGGACGTGACCCTCCGCTTGGCCTTGCTGGATTCGCGCCTCGACCATGCGCACCCAGGGCGCCACGTGGTCCCTGATCAGCTCGCGCATCTCGTCGGGTCGGTCGAGGGTCTCGCGCAGCAAGAGCCGGGCGCGGTCGCGGTCCGCGTCGAAGAAGCCGAGCAGCGCGCGCAGCACGGGCTCGAGCTTCGCCTCTCCCGCCGCCGCGGCCAGGAGCTGGGGCAGCACGCCGCGGAAATGGTCCAGCATGCCCGCGAGCACGGCGACCCTGAGCGCGGCCTTGTTCTTGAAGTGGTAGAGCAGACTCGGCTTCTTGATCTCGACGGCGGCCGCGATCTCGGCGAGCGAAGTGGCCTCGAAGCCCTTCTGGGCAAAGAGATGGGTCGCTTCTCGTAGAATTCGGTCTCGCATGCCCGGCTTCGTCTCCCTACCGATCGGTCAGGCAGAAGCTACCACAAGGTAGACGGCGCGCAAGGGCGGCCAATCGATGAGGCGGTGATGGGCTGCGCTCGCACGGATCCGAGGTCGGTGCAGGACAAGTCCTGCACGCCACGAACGAAAGGGCATCGTGTTTGGCGGCTGGTTCAGCCAGCTCGCCGTGGGGGTCCAGCGCTCGCGCGGACCCGACCGCGCTGACCTCGCCGACGCGCCCTCACCGACAGCGTGTTAGCTTGGCGCCATGAGCTCGCATGAAAGGTTCGCCGCCGCGCAGGCGCGAATCGACCAAGCCAACGCCGAGGATCCGGAGCGGGTCGAGGTCGAGGGTGTGCTCGAGCCCGCGGCGCTCGTCTACGGCCGGCGCATGAGCGAGAGGCTCGCGCGCTTCGCGCCGGACGCCGACGATGCGCAACGACTGGCGGCGCGCGCACAGCACATCCGTCGCTTCATGCACCCACGCTCCGCGCACCCCGAGGGTCGCGCGGGCTACCTCGCCTGGCGCACAGCGCTGGGACGCTTCCACGCGGATCAGGCCACGGCGATCTTGTCCGATGATGGCTACGACGCCGTCAGCCTCGAGCGCGTCCGGCGCATGCTCGAGAAGCGTGCCCGTCGCAGCGATCCGGACGTGCAGCGCATCGAGGACGTGGCTTGCCTGGTCTTCCTCGAGCACTACGCGCTCGACTTCGCCGGCAAGCACAGCAAGGAGCAGGTCGTGGCCATCGTGCAGAAGACCTGGGCGAAGATGAGCCCGGAGGGACACGAGGCGGCACTCGGTCTGGCGCTCCCGCCCGCCGTGCGCGCGTTGGTCGAAGAAGCGCTCGCCGGCTGAAATACGCGCCGCCCGCGCGCCGTAGGCATGCCCGAAGACGCCGACCCTCGTCGGCGATGGAGGTTTCGACATGCGATTTCAGTCTCTCGTTCTCTTGCTCGTCCTGGCCCTGAGCGTCCCCGCCCTGGCACAGACGCCCGCCGTACCTGCGGCGCCTGCCGTACCTGCGGCGCCCGCTGCGCCTGCGGCTGCTGCGGTACCCGCTGCGCCCAGTATCCCCGCGATCCCGCTCGCCTCGCGCGGACATGTCCGCTCCTTTGGCGACGACGTGGTCGTGCCCGCGGGTGAGGTCGTGGACGAGGTCTCGAGCTTCGGCGGCGACGTGGTGATCGAAGGACGCGTCCTGCACGACGTGTCGAGCTTCGGTGGCGACGTCATCGTCATGGGCCAGGTCGACGGCGACGTCGCCAGCATGGGTGGTGAGGTCCAGGTGCCCGGCGCGGTCCATGGCGACATCGTCAGCGCGGGCGGCGACGTGCGTGTCACAGGCCAGGTCGATGGTGAGATCGGCGCCGCGGGCGGCGACATCGTGCGTGGCGCAGGCGCGGTCTACGGCGGACACGTGCGCATCCACCACGCCGGGCGCGACGTGCCCGAAGCGACCGGCTTCTGGGCTTCCGTGGGGCACTTCTTCTCGTTCGCGGCCTCGCGCGCGCTCTCGGCGCTCTTCGTCTTCCTGCTCGGGCTCGTGCTCCTCGGCCTCGCTCCCGAGCGTCTGGGCACGCTCGAAGCCGCCATGGTCGAGTCCCCGTCGCGCGTCGCGGCGCACGGCATCATCGCGGTGCTGCTCTCGGCCTTGGCCATGATGGTGATGATCCTGAGCCTGGTCGGCATCCCCGCCGCCCTGCTCTTCGGCATGGTCTTCCCCATCGCCTGTTATGTGGGCCTGGCCGCCAGCGCGCGCGTCGTCGGCGCGCTCCTGCCCACCGAGCACCTGCGCGGCAAGCCCGTGCTGGTCCTGGCCGCCGGTGTGGTCGTGCTCTACGCGGCCTCCCTCGTGCCCTTCGTGGGCAGCGTCGCCCTCGCCGTCGCCCTGGTCTTCGGCCTGGGCGCACTCAGCGTCACGCGCTTCGGCACACGCGAGGCCCCGCAGCCCGCGGATCGAACGCCTGCCGGGCCCTTTCGCACGCGCGCGGCGGAAGCCTGAAATCTTCTCCACCCTTCACTCGTAGGGATGAGTTGGGAGCGTATATGTCGACGGGCTTGGGCATAGTGGAGACGATGGCTTCGATGCTGAGCGTCGCGTCGAGTGACGGGGACGCCCAGCCCTCGTCCGCGGCCCTGGCCCTTCGCGCGCAGCGTGGGGACAGGGACGCGCTCTCGCGCCTGCTCACGCTGCACGCCTCGAGTGTGCAGCGCCTCTGTCATCACCTCCTGGGCTCCGCCGATGGACTCGACGCGGCGCAGGAGGCGCTCGAGCGCATGGTCCGGCGCCTCGACACCTTCGATCCCGAGCGCGGCACGTTTCGCACCTGGGCCCTGGGCGTCACCCGCAACCTCTGCCGCGACCGCATGCGTCGCCTCGGTCTCGAGCGCGCCGCCTTCGCCAGTGAGGCCGAACCCGCGCTCGACAGCGCCTTCACCAAGGAGCCTTCGCCCGAGCGCCTGGCCCTCGCACGCATCGGTGTCGAGGATCTGAGCCGTGCGCTGGCGAGCTTGCCCGAGGGCATGCGCTCGGCCATCGTGCTCTTTCATGCCGAGGGCGCGAGCTACGAAGAGATCGCGCGCATCCTGGCGGTGCCCGTGGGCACCGTGATGACGTGGCTGCATCGTGGGCGCCTGCGCCTGCGCGCCAACCTGGAGGAAGCATGAGCCCCGAGGAACGCGAAGAGGCGCTCGAGGCGGCCCTCGAGGCGCTGGCCCATGGGCGCGACGATCTGGTGCCGGACGAGCTGCGCGCGGAGCTCGAGGCCACGGGCGCGACGGGCGCGGTGGAGCAGGCCAAGGCGGCGAGCTTGGATCTGTCGCTGCTCTTCGACGCCGCGCAGCCCGAGGTGGACGTATCGGCGCTCGTGTCCGCGGCGCTCGCGGCGGCGCCCCGACGCGTGCCGGCCGACGTGGCTCCCTCCGCTCGCGTGCTCTGGTTCTCGGGCCTCTTGGCCCTGGTCGGCACCATTTCACTGCTGGCGCTGCGGGTAGCTTCGCTCCCGAGCATGGTCGAGATCCTGGCCCTGGGGCGCGGTCTGGGAGCGCTCTTCCACGCCGTGGACCATTGGGTCGGCACGAACGTGCCCTTCGGCTGGGCGGGGCTGGGCGCGGGGAGCGCGGCCTTCAGCGTGCTCTTGGCCTGGCCCCTCGCACGCATCAGCTCGAGCACGCCGTCGGGCGCGGGGCGTCACGCGCTGGGTGCCGCCTCCTTGCTGCTCGCGCTTCTCGCTCTGGGCATGAGCGGAGAGGCGCGCGCTCTGGACTTCGAGGGCACCTGGCCCGAGGGCGAGGCTGGAGTGCGCGTGGACGTGGACGGTGTGCCCGCGTCCGTCGCGTTGCGCGCCGCCGCCGAGTCCGTCGGTCTCGGTCTGGTCGCGCGCCTCCCGGACGATCCCGAGGTCACGGTGCATGTGCGCGACGCCAGCCTCCAGACCGTCGTGCGCGCCATCCTCGGTGACGCGGAGCTGGGCGTTCGTCGGGAGGGCAATCTCTTGGTCGTGGCGCCTGCGTCTCATCCCGCGTCGCAGTCCGCCCCCGTCCCCGACGCACCTTCCACGCCCTCCGTGCCCGACGCACCGGCCGCGCCAGCTGTGCCGGCCGCGCCGACTTCGGGCCACGACCTCGGTGAACGCGTCAGCTTCGGTTCGGACGTGCACGTCGCCGCCGGCGAGGTCGTGCGCAGCGTGGCCACCTTTGGGGGTGACGCGGTAATCGACGGCGAGGTGTTGCGCGACGTGGCGACCATGGGTGGCGACGTGGAGATCTCTCCCACGGGCAGAGTCCGTGGCGACATCGTGAGCATGGGCGGTGACATCCAGATCGCGCGCGGCGGGGTAGTGGAAGGATCGGTCGTGCCCATGGGCGGCGACGTGGAGTCCCATGGCGCCTCTCCCGGTGGTCGAGTCCGCATGTCCTTCGACGATCGAGAGCGCGAGCGCGAGGCCGGGCACGGCTGGTTCTCGGACGCGCTCTCCTCGGCCGCGAGCTTCGGCCTGCTCTTCCTGCTCGGCGTGTTGTTGATGGGCGTGGCTCGCGGGCGCTTGAGAGGCGTGCAGCGCGCCATCGTGCAGGCGCCCGTGCGCTGCGGTGTCATCGGTCTGCTCTCGGCGGTGGCGACCGTGTTCATCCTGGTCGCGCTCACCGTCACCGTGGTCGGCTTTCCGGCGGCCGTGGTCCTGGCCGTGCTCGTGCCCGCCGCCGTCTACGTCGGGGTGGCGGCCACGGCCTCCGTGCTCGGTGCGGCGCTGCCCGTGCCCGCTGTGCGCGGTCGGCCCGTGCTTGGTCTGGCCGCCGGCGTGGCGCTCATCTACGTCACCTCCCTGGTACCCGTCGTGGGCACGCTGCTGCTGATCTCGGTCGCCGCCGTCGGCTTCGGAGCCGTCGTGCATACGCGCTTCGGCAAGCAGGAAGTCGCGAACTGACGCGCGCGTGCCGTGGCCGATCGCGGTGTGATTCGGGTCAATCCACGGCGCGCATCGCGGTGTGATTCGGGTCAATCCACGGCGCGCATCGCGGTGTGATTCGGGTCAATCCACGGCGCGCATCGCGGGCGCACCCCGATGACAGTCGCTGGATCCGCCTTAACTTGGGCGTCACGAGGTCCGACCACGCATCCCTTGGGCGAGGTCGGCCGCGTGGCATAGACCCCGACAGGAGGTTTCAATGACCGATCACAAGGTGTGGGATCAGATCCTCGCCAACCGCGACGAAGCTCGTCTTCAGATGCGCCTGGCGAGCATGGACGCGAAGAACGCTTTCGCCAAGCTCGATGCTCGCATCGAGGCCTTCGCACACAAGGCTGGCAGGAAGCTCGAGAACCTCGGCGACGACGTCGAAGAGGAGACCAAGGCGACCTTGGCCAAGATGCAGAGCGAGCTCAAGGCCGTGCGGGCCAAGATCAAGAAGGCCGCAAAGAGCTGAACCGGAGCCGTCCACGCGCTCACCGCTCTGGTTGTCCGGGGTGCGCGGAAGGCCCGTCGCTAATCTTCCAGGCCCGCCTCTTCTTCCATGCGTCGCCGCAGGAGCGTGTCGCGGAGCGGCCGCGATCCCGTCGGCGGCTCCTGCGTTGCGCCATGGATCGTGCCTTCGAGCACGTCGACGGGGACGGGCGGTGTCAGCTCGAAGCGATAGCCACGCGACTGCAGTTCGAAGCGGATCGACAGCCCGCCGGCTCCGACGACGCGCGAGTATCGCACCGTGAGCGATCCGTCCCGTACGTGGTGTCGATGGCGAAGCAGGAAGGACGTGAGCCGTACGGCGAGGTGGTTGTAGAGCCGATGGCAGCCGTGGCTGGTCCCTTCCGCGATCGATCGGTAGCTGACCGATCCGTGCGTGCGCACACCTTGGTCGGAGTAGGTCGGCTCAGCGCCCTCCTCGGTCGCCGGGATCACGCGGTGATGCATGAGCATCGCCAGGCCATACGCCGAGCGATAGCCGGGACCAAAGAGCGCGTAGTTCGGCACGTAGCCGTGCGACGTTCGAGTCACCAGATCGTCCGCCGGTGTCGACGGAGGCGGGAGCCACGCGGGCGACGCCACCAGGTCGCGCCACACGCGAGGACCGACGGGCGAGCCCTTGTACGTCAGCACCGTCGCACCAGCTCCGGTGCGCTCTGGCTTCCAGCCGCCGATGGTCGTGGGCCAGCGCACTAGCGCGACCTCGTGGTCCCCATCGCGCGCGTAGAGCGTGAGCACGGGCTGACGGGCGATGGGATGGCGGCGCGGTCTGCCGCTCGAGGTGTAGGGATAGTCGTACCAGACGTCGCCGCGATCGATCTCGGCACGTAGCTCCATGTGCGCGGAGTAGTAACGCGGTGGCGGGGGCAGGCGCAGGGCCACGTGCGTGACGTGTGCCTGTCGCATGGCTGTGAGCGCACGCCTCGCTTCGTCGGGCGTGGTGAGCCCGAGCGCGCGCGCCGCCGCCTCCGTGGCCCGCGAGACGAGATCGGGCGCTCCATTGGCCAGCGCCGGCTGTCCCGCGTCTTCATGCATCTGGGCGGGATCGAGCTCGCGTCCGAGCACCAGGCCAGGTGCGTGCTGTGCGGAGCCATCCTCGAGCAGCGCTGCGGCGTCCACCACGCGCTCCCTCAACGCGCGGAGGAGGGAACGAAAGTCGGCCTCCCGGCTGTCCACCCGCAGCGCCGTGCGCGTCTGCGCGTCGAGGTGTGCGGGACCCACCACCATGTGTCGGCGCTGGAACTCGGCCAGCGCCAGCGCCGAGCGACGACCGAAGACGCCGTCGGTCACGCGCCCTTCGAGCCATCCGTCGCAGCGCAGATGTGCCTGGACCGCCTCCACCGCCTCGACCGGAACACGGTCGCGCGCCCAGCGTTCGTAGACGCTTCCGTACCTCGAATCGTCGGCGAGCTGTTCGAATCGCTGGACGCCCCGCTGCCTGAGTCCGCGCTCCAGGCGTGCGCGCAGTTGACGCACCAAGGTCACCTGCGCGGTGCCGCGGGCGATGTCCCGTGCGAAGGGTCGAATCGTTCCCGTCAGCGCAGCGAGGGCGCTGTCGTCGATCGATGCGTGGCAGGTGTGTCGGGCATCCTCGGAGAGCCGCGCCAGGAGCACGCGAAAGGTCGGGAAGATCCCGAAGAGCTCGAGATAGCGTTCGGGCTCGACGTGCGCCGGGAGCGCGTCGAAGCGCTCGTCCGCGAGCGCCACGAAGATCGCGCGGTAGGGCTGCACGCCGGCCTCGCCCAAGGACGGATCCTCGGAGAAGACGTAGGGCGCGAAGTCGTCCGCGAGGTCGACCGTCGTCAGGCCGCGCGCCGCGACGTCCGACGCGCATACGTCTCCATGGTGCACGCCGCCTCCGTAGATCGGAATCGTTGCGTCACAGCGGCCCTGGGCTGCGGCGCTCGACGACGCGAGCACCGCGAACAGGGAGAGTGCGCAGCAGGAGACGAGCCGAGCCCGCGGCCGGGGTCCTTCATCGCGTGTCCCGCCGTCGACGCCGCCCGCGTGTATGCGCCGCCGCGAGCGCCGATTTCGCGAAGCCGAATTCCTGGCCATGAGTGGGTGGACCGTCGAGCCGGATCCCAAGGAAGTCATCCCCGATCTCTCCCGGAAGCGCGCCATTCGCGGCGATCGGAAGGATCAGAACGTGGACCGCGCCGACGCCCTCGTCCATCGGCGCCCAAGGCAGGTGTCGTTCGCGCACCTTCGATGCGGCGCCTGCCGCCGGGCTCGAGCGGACTCGCGCTCTACTCGCACAGACCCGAGGCCTGACAGGTGCGGCCCCCGGCGCAGTCGGTATCCGCGCTGCAGGCCGGTCGACAGACGGTATCGGACGAGCCGCTCGACGCCGCGAGGCAGTCGTAGCCCGGTCGGCACACACCCGAGCTGGCGCAGGCCGGCGCGCACACGCCGAGCTCGGGGTTGGCGTCGCCGTCGTCCGTGCACACGGATCCGGAGGCGCAGGGCGAGTCGGGACCCGTGCCGCTCAAGCGGCAGCCGCTCGGGAAGCAGGCGCCCGCCGGCCAACCGGTCGAGGCCTCGTCGAGGCACTCGCCACCGGGACAGTCGCCGCCGCTCACGCAGGGCTCTCCCAGGCGGGCGGTGTCGAAGGCGATCTGGCACTGACCGGTCGCGAGATTGCAGCCGTAGCCCGTGGTCGTGCATTGCGCGTCGTCGGTGCAGGCGGGCTGGCAGGCCGTGGCGCCTCCCGCTCCGGGCAGACAGGCGTAGCCTGGGCGGCACTCCGAGTCGCTCGCGCAAAGCGGGTAGCAGATGTCACGCCTGCCGTCGTTGGCGCAGACGCCATTTCCGGGGCAGCCGTCGCTGGCGTCGTCCACGCTCGGACCGCAGCCCTGGTACACGCAGGACGATCCCGGATAGCCGTTCGCCTCCGTGAAGCAGGTGCCGCCCGCGCAGGCGCGGAACATCATGGCGCAGACGGTGCCCAGCTGCGTCGCGTCGAAGGGGGCCGAGCACGTACCGGCGGCCGGGTTGCAAGTGCGTCCCCCGCTGCAGTCGCTGTCGCTGGCGCATGCGGCCTGGCAGGTGCTGCGATCCGGGTAGGTCGCGTCGGCGCGGCAGGCGTAGGCGGCACGACAATCGTCGCTCGAGGCGCAGGACGCGAAGCAGCGCCCGCGGAAGCCATCCGAGACGCACGCCGTGCCGTCGGGGCAGCCGCTGTTGGTCGCGAGATCGCAGCCCGATACGGCGCAGGTTCCTCCGGGGAAGCCGTTGCGTGCCTCGGTCCGACAGGAGGCGCCCGCGGGACAGTCCGTGGTGGTCATGCAGGCGTCGCCGACCGAGGCCGACGCGTTGTAGCAGGTGCCCTCGCCGTAGCCGCCGCCCGTGGGATCGCAGGTCAGGCCAGCGTCACAGTCGCTGTCCTCGACGCAGCCAGGAATGCAGACGGGGGAGGGCAGCATGAAGGAGCTGCCGCAGCCGTAGCCCGCGCGACAGGCGCGGCCCGACGCCACCGGATCGCAGACGGAGAAACAGTTGGACATTCCTCCGCCGGTGCCCAGGCACGTGGAGCCGTCGGGGCAATCGGTCACTGTGCAGTCAGCCGTGCAGTAGCCGTCGCGGTAGCCGCTGTCGACGCCGATGCACAGGCCGGAGGCGCAGTCGCTCGCCGAGGCGCAGGGCGTGCCGATGTCGGTCGGGCCGCCAGCGTCCGTCGCGGCGTCGCCTGGGGGCGAGGTGTCCGCGGCGGCGTCCGGCATGCTCGCGTCGAAGGTGATGCTCGCGTCCGCGTCCGACGTGGTCGACTTGCTGCATCCGACCAGCGCGGAGGCGAGGAGGGTCAGGAGCGCGAGGCTGCGGGGGAGAGCGCGAAAGCGAAGATTGAGCATCTGGCGCCTCTAGGCTTCCCTGCCTGCGCGCGTCAAGACACCCCTGGGGGTAGGTCACTCGCCGACGGAAGAGCGCTCGCGCTTCAGCCTTCGCACAGGCGTTTGACGGCGACGCCGTGACGCGTGGAGGCTGGCTCGCTGCCGTCGGCGGCGACGTGCTTCACGCGCAGGATCACGTTTCCCGTCGCGGTCGCGCTCCGAGCCAGGAAGTAGTAGTCGCCGGCGGTCACGACCAGCTCGATGTGTTCGCGATCGCCTTCGCGTGTGCGCGTTCCCTGCACGAGTCGGCTCATGCCCGAGTTGTGCTCCGAGATGTCGAGGCGGCAGTCCGCGCCACAATTCGCGGGCCAGCGCGCTTCGATTGTCATCCGCCCATCGCTGGGCACTCCGTAGACCGAGAGTGGAGTGATGCCTCGCAGGTCGCGCTCGATCGACGCCGAGACGTTCCTGTCGTTCTCGAAGTTCTGAACCCGCATGTCCCAACAGCTCATCAGCTCTTCGTCGGGCGGCACGGCCGAGCGCGCTCCGGCGACGCATCGCCCCTCGCGACAACCGGCGGGACGGAGCTCCATGGGTGGTTCGCAGTCGGGGATCACGCATTGCTGGCCGATGCGCTGGGCGAGCGCGTAGATGCTGGGGAGATCGCCGTGCTCGTTGATGAAGTAGGGCCCGTGCGGACAGAGCCCCGGCCAGACCTCGGCGCAATTGTCCTCCCGCTCGCAGTGATTCAGCGCCTCTCGCTGTGCGAGGTAGTCCGCGAGCATGCGCTCGCACGCCGTGGGCGCTTCCGTCGACCTGGCGGGCGGAGCCGGATCGGGAGGCGCTGGAGCACGCGTGGGCGTCGAGGGTGAAGGCCCCTGCGTGGGCGAACACGCGACCAGGGCCAGCACGAGTAGCGACCAGCGCATCCCAAAATCCTACGCGCATGCGGCGTGCGCGGCTAGCGCTAGCGGTCGACGCCCCGTCCGCGCAGGCGCTGCCACAGGGCCAGCACGGCGAGCACGGCGACCAGGGCGTAGGCCGCGTACCACCAGGGCAAGTCCACGATGCCCGCCATGGTGAGCGCGATCGAGACGGCGCCCAGGCCGAAGACGCCTCCGATGCCGATGTGCCAGATGCTGCCCGAGCGCCTGGCGGTGGAGAAGGCGCGCAGGGCGCCCAGCGCGCACGCGCCGAGCCAGAAGGGATCACGCATGCCCGGGCCGAGCACGGCGCCCGCCAGCAAGAGACCCCACATGCCCATGCGGATGTAGCCGTCGAGGCTGGCCATAGTGCGGGGCGGCGTCTTGCCCTCACCGAAGCGCGTATAGAGGTAGGCCACGATCTCGCGCGACTGGGGCAACCAGCGCACGACGCCGTCCTCTTCGATGCGCAGCACCGGCACGGTGCCGCGGCCCGTCGCCTCCACCAGCTCCTTTCGGTTCTCGCTTTCGAGGTGGATGTCCTTCACCTCGATCTCGAGATCCAAGGCTTCGAGGGCTTCGAAGACTCGTCGGCAGTAGGGACAGCTCTGAAAGGCGTAGAGGGTGAGACCGGGCTGCATCAACCGGACGTACGCCCTGCGCGGCCTTCGGGCACGCCTCCGCTCGGAATCTTCGCCAGGCGGGCCAGCGCCGCCGCCAGGTCGGCGAGGCGATAGGGTTTGGCCAGGAGGTCCGTGTGCGCCGACGCCAGGCCTTCGAGGACGTGGCCATCGTCGAAGCCCGTGAGGAAGAGGATGGGCAGATCGGGGTGCGAACTGCGCAGGGTCTTGGCGACGTCGGGGCCTCGAAGGCCCATCATGCCCACGTCCAGGGCGACCACGTCGAAGCCCTCGCCGTCGTCGTGCACGGTGGCGATCGCCTCCACGCCGTTGCCCGCCTCGACCACGCGAAAGCCCGCCGACTCCAGCAGGATCCGCGTCGTCGTGCGCAACGCGACCTCGTCGTCGACCAGGAGCACGCGCGCATTCCCCCCCGACACGATCGGCTCCTCCGCGACCTCGCCCGTGGCCGCGCTGGCGCTCGGACGCACGTCCTCACCGCGTCGCAAGAACAATTCGAAGCATGCGCCTCGATCGTCGCTCGGGGCGGCCAGTCGCAGGATCCCCCCGTACTCGCGCGCCGTCGCCGCCGCGTTGGCCAGCCCGAGTCCTGTGCCCGTGTGCGCCTTGGTGGTGAAGAAGCGCTCGAAGATCTTGTCGCGCAAGGCCTCGGGTACGCCCGGGCCATTGTCGATCACGCGGATGCGCACGCAGCGAACGCCTGCGAGCGCGGTCACCTCGGGCTCGACTTCCACGCCGTCCTCGAACGCGTCGAACACCACCTCGATGCGGGCGTCCGTCTTGCCCACGGTGGCTTGCGCCGCGTTGGCGACGAGGTTCTGCATGGCCTGGGCGAGGAGACCGCGGGAGCCCTGCACGCTGACCTGCGGGCAGTTCGTGCGCGAACTCCATCTCGTGCCGCGCGGCAGCGTCAGGCGCAGGGCGCCCTCCATCTCACGCCACAGATTCCGCAGCGGCAGCTCCTCGGTCTCGAGCTCGAATCGTCCCGCGCGCGCGAAGGCGAGCAGACGTCGAATCGACGTCGCCTGTTCGGCGCAGGTCTCCGTGATCCCGCGCAACGTCGACTCCGTCGCGGGTCCCAGCTTGGCTTGACGGAGAGCCTGCTCGACCTGCGCCTGGATCAGCGTCAGCCCGTTGTTGAAGTCGTGGGCGATGCCGCTGGCGAAGGCGCCGAGGAACTCCATCTTCTGCGCCTGGGCGAGCGCGTCCTCCAGCGCGACGACCTCGCTGAGATCGGTCTGGATGCCGACATAGCGAATGGGGCGCCCCTGGTCGTCGAGGACGGGCGCGATGGTCAGGTGGAGCGGATAGTAGTGGCCATCCTTGCGCCGGTCGGTGATACGGCCACGCCAGACGTCGCCACCGGCGATCGTCTCCCACATCTCGCGGTAGAACTCAGCACCCCGCAAGCCGCTGCCGAGGATCGCGGGCCTCTCGCCCATGACCTCCGTGGGCGCGTAGCCCGTGCGCCGACAGAACGCCGGGTTCACGTACTCGATGCGTCCTTCGCGGTCTGTGATGAGGATCGACTCGCCGGCCTCCTCGACGGCGCGCGCGAGCTTCTTCAGCGATTCGCGATCCTTGCGCAACGTGTCGACGTAGGCCTGCACCAGCAAGCCCGAGAGCACGAAGAGGACGCTGGTGAAGCTGCGCATCCACAGCTCGTTCGTCGTGTGCGGGCGCAACGCCGTGGCGAAATCGCCGCCATGGAAGAAGAACATGTGGATCCCGGTCTCGAGCAGCCAGAAGCCGAGGCCGAGGGCATAGCCCGTCAGAGCAGCGCCTCCCGTCAGATGGGATCTGAGGGAATAGGTCGCTGTGCGCGCGGGTTCTGACGCTTGCTCTGGCTCGGCCGCTGAAATCGCCACGGTGGGGGACCCCCGATCCCATCTCGATACTAGTACATCGTCCCACAATCGCCTATCTGCGGCGCTTGCCGAGGCGTCAATCGCGTGGGTCCGGGGGCCCGCGCTCTTGCGCTCGTGGCCTGGAGCAGGCAGGACGAACCCCATGACGACGCGATACCTCTGTGTGCACTGCGACCATCGCTTCGAGCACGAAGCCTCTGACGGCAAGGCACGTTGCCCCAAATGCATGCGCAAGGGCGGACTCGAGAAGCTCGGCGAAGTCGAGGCGACGAGCCCGCGCAAGCCGGCCTGGCTGGTCCCCGTGGTGGTCTTCGCCGTGGTGGCGGCCCTGGCCGCCGGCTACGCCCTGTGGAGCAAGCACGCGCCCGTCTCCGTCGAGGGTCAGGCGCCGCTTCGACCTCTGAGTGAAGGGCAGCTGCGGGGCTATCTGCGCTTGGCCCACGCGGACCGACCGACCCTGGTGCAGGTCTTCGCCAGCGACGACGCGCTGGAGCAGTTCGCGGAGCACGAGGCCACCGGTGGCGACGCGCTCGCCAAGGCTCGCCACCTGGTCGCCGCGCTGCGGGGCCGTGCCTCCAAGCAGGCCTTCGTCTCGTGGTCGCTCCAGACCCCGCGCGACACGCCGGTGATGGCTCCGCCCGCGACGCTCAGCGCTATCGCCCAGGACGGGGCGCGCGCCCACCTCTATCCACTGGAGGTCGCCTCCCTGGCCGTGGCCGCGCTGCGCACGCAGGACGTGCCCGCGATGTTGGCCGAGGTCTGGGCCTTCCCGGGCGATCGTCGGCCGCCCGACCCCTCGGGGCACCTCGGCTACTTCTTGGTGGCCGTGTATCCGGGGGAGCCGGGCGAAGGGACGCCGACCTTCCTCGACCCCTGGGGTGGCCACGAGACCCAGCCCGACGCGGACCATAGCCGCGTGCTCAGCGACACGCAGGCAGCCGCGGCCCTCGCCAACACCAGCGCCCTCTACACCCTGGTGCACGAGAACGATCCGACCCATGCCCTCGAGTCCGCGCAGATGGCGCTCTCCCTCGACGAGCGCGCGCCCTACGTGCGCGGCGTTCGGGCCTCCGTCTTGATCAGCAGCGGCGGACCGGACGAGGGGCTCGCGGAGTTGCGCGCGGCAGCCCAGATTCGCTCGGACGCGCCCCGACACAACAACCTGGCGGGCGTGTTCATGGCGCAGCGCGACTTCGACGGCGCCTCGCGTGAGGTGGCGGCGGCGCTGGAGTCCGCTCCGGACTACGCCGCGGCCCACGCCACGCTGGCGGCGATTCACCTCGAGCAAGGCGAGACGGAGCAGGGACGTGCCGAGCTCGAGACGGCGCAGCGGCTCGATCCCGAGCTGTTCAACTTGCCGATGATCTGGGCCAGCTACTACCTGCGCACGGGCGACACGCAGGAAGCGGCGCGGCGCGCGCGCGAGGCCGTGGAGCGACGTGGATTCGATTGGCAGACGCGCCTCTCGGCCGCGCAGGTCTTCCACGAGGCAGGTCTATACGACGACATGCGTCGTCAGACGCGGCAGGTGCTCGAGCTCGCCCCCGAGAGTCAGCGCGCGGGACTGCGCGAGATGATCCTGCAGGTCCTTGGCTCGACGGCGCTGGATCAGCCCTTCGACGAAGAGGACGAGGCGGCCCAGGCGGCGCAGGATGCACCAGGCACGGAGGGAGCCGACGCCCCGGCAGGTGACGCGACAGACCTGGGTGCCTTGCCCAGCCCCGATTTTCAGCTTGGTGGCAGCGGTGGTCTGCTCGGCGGGGAACCGGCCCCGGCGGACGGTCCGTCCCTCCTGGGCGGCGGGATGAACGAGCCCTTGCTCCAATTGGGTGATCCGTCGAATATCCACCTGCGGGGCCCGGGCCAAGGTCTGCATCTGGACCTGGATCATTGAGGCTCCACGACACCCGCGTGAGGTGACCATGACCGATCCGAATGACGACATGCAGCTCAACTCCCTGGGGAGCCCACTCGGCAGCCCCGCCGGCGGTCCTGCATTCGAGGATGAAGAGAAGGCGATGAAGAGCGGCCGTGGCCGCATGATGGCGATGATGGTGATCGCCGTGCTGGCGGCCATCGCTGCCTTCATTTTCTCCATCAGCGGAGGCGAGGACGAGACCTACTCGACCTTCGGGCGGAACATCAACCGCCTGGACGCTCAGGACTTCAGGGCCTTCTGGGGCTGCGCCTTCCAGGGCGCGGTCGAGGTCCACAACAACCACGAGCTGACGGTGGCGCTCGAGCAGCGCGCCACGCGCGGCGGCGCCCGCTACGGCACCATGGTGCGCGACACCTGCTTGCCCAAGCTCACCGAGCTCGAGCCCGGCCTCGGCGGACTCATCCCACCCGACGACATGCGCGAACAGCTCACGGCGTTGACGGGCTCCGTCACGGAGATGCGCTCGGGCTTCAGCGACTGGACCGCCTACCTCATCACCATCGAGGAGGGCGACAGCTACGATGCGGACGCGGCCCACGACTCGGCCCAGAAGATCGCCCATGGCTGGTTCGAGTATCGTCGCATCCACGGCGAGCTGAACCGCGCTCTGCGCGAGAAGCTCGGACACTAGAGCGCGGATCAGGCCCTAAGCGTCCGGCGCGAAATAAGCTGGCCTTCCTGCGCCGATCCATCCCCGCTCGCTGCGTTGCTCGTCGCTCACATACCCCCGGTATGCTCGCTCCTCGCGCCTTGCGAGCGGGGCGCCTCGACGCAGGAAGGCGGTCAGTTTATTTCGCGCCGGACGCTACGGCGTGGTGGGATCACCCGTTTCGCTGTAGGGGCCGAGGCTCGACCCGGCCCGGATGCGCTGCGTGATGCTGGCGCATGCGCGTCGCACCGTACGCGGCCCGCGATGAACGCCGGGCCCCAAGGTGTGATGGGATCACGCATTTCGACCCGGCCCTGATGCGGATCGTGATGGGGTCGACGGAACGAAAAGAGGCGACCCGAAGGCCGCCTCTCGTCGGTGTGGGCCACCCGAAGGTGGCGTCTAGCGGGCGATCACGGGCACAGGCTGATGTCGCCGGGCACGCGGACCGCGACCCCGCGCGAGTCCGTCTCCACGATGTCGTCGCCGATGACGACCACGCGCATGGAGAAGATCTGGTCCGTGCAGGTCGGCATCACGATGCCGTTCTGCATGACGACCTGGAAGGTGACGCTCGTGCCGGGACAGACCGACTCGAAGCTGTCGAAGGTGCCGTCGCCACCCGCCGGGAGGCGGTCGGTGACGGTAGGCAGCGCGCAGCCCGCGGGCGGGGTCGCCGCCACCGGGATGCCGCGCACGAAGAACTGGGACTCGTCCATGCCGGCGGTCAGGGGGTTGTCCCGCGCCTCGAGGTGGATCGTGCTGAAGCTGACGAAGCTCGTCAGGTTCTCGATCGCCGTGACGATGCCGCTGCCGACGCCGCCACCCGTGCTGTTGGTCGAGAAGACCAACGGGCACACGTTGCGCGCCGCCAAGGGGCCGGAGCCATCCGGATCCCAGCTCTCGGCCGGGCGAGTCGCGCCCGAGACGCCCGTGGCACAGTTGCCGGAGGCGTCGGGATCGATGTACGCGCCCGTGCGAACGGCGAAGGCGGAGAGCTCGCTGCGCTGGTCGCTCGTGGCCGCGCCGTTGTCGACGGCGAGACCGAAGACCTTGGCGCCGATGCCG